>CALBRY010000286.1 GCA_937927665.1 uncultured Chloroflexota bacterium | reverse complement strand
ATTCGGATGTTTGAGGCTATAATGCAAAATGTAATACTTCGCCTCTGCAATCGAATACGGAAAGGTTATTTGCTCTCATGCGACGATTGCTCATCGCACTCAGCATCTTGCTGCTATCCGTTAGTTCTTCCGGCGCATCCGCACAAGCCGAACTCCCGCCGCTGTTGATCCTCAATGACGGCGGGATTTATGCCATATCGCCGCAAGACGGCGCGATCCTCGAAACTATCGCGGCAGTTGATCCGGCGAATTACTTTTCAGCCGAATGGATTTCGCCAGATGGGGAAATTCTCGCTTACAGTACCCGCGGCGGCAGCGCTCCCGTCTTTACCCACACCTTATTCTTGCTCAATCTGATCGAAGGCGGCGATCCGATTACGCTGACGCTGACGGATGATGATGATGTGAACGTTCAGGTCGATTCGGTTGCGTGGTCGAGCGACAGTATGTACTTGTACGCCCTGATCACGACGCAGACACCGCGCCAAAGCGAACCCGATTGGGCGATCGCGGTCTTTCAGCGTGACCAGTGGGATACGCCCAACCTTATCCCGCTCGATCCGCCCGCAGCGCCCCGAATTTTCCGCAGCATGTTCGCGGCAGGTGATGCCGCCGTCGTGTTGGATTGGTCGATTCGGGACGCTTCACACGAATTCAAGACGTACAGCCCCGGTGGTGAACTGCTGAACACGTTCAGCGTGACGGGCGACCTTTCGCCGGATATCAACCTGTACGCCAACACAACCCAGCTAAACCCGCTCATGATCGATGGTTCAGCGCGCTACGTATTCGGTAATCTCATGATGGCGAATATGCTGGTGTACCAAGCGGACTTGATGACGGGCGAGATCAGCGAGATGGAAATGGGATACTTCTCAGCGTTGATCAGCCGCACCGCGCCGGAAGCATCACTGCGCGTCTCGCTGATCAACTTGGATGGACAATTCGGCGAATTGAGCATCCGTGACGCCGATGCTGTCTATCTCGATTACGTGCAGGGTGTTCCGCAGTTTGCCTACGGCATTCAAGGCGACAGCCGGGGCAGCACGTTTACGCTTTCGCCGGATGGTCAGGCGCTCGCGTTCTTGCGCGAAGGTATGGTCAACGTGTGGCGTGATGGCGTGCTAACCTCGCTCGATGTGAGCGCAGAGGTGATCGCGTGGCAGTCTCCGCTGATTGTCCCGGTCTATGATGAGCAGGCGCTCCGGATGTTCCTTGGATGATCGTCTTGCGCCAAAACGGAGAATGAAAGCACGCCGCTGAATATCAGCCGCCGTCATACACGCTCGTGCACGATTCGGTATGGCTCGCGGGGTAACCTTGGAGCCGCCGCGAAATAAAACAGGTGAGACTCACAGCGGCAGTCCGACGCGCCAAAC
>CALBRY010000285.1 GCA_937927665.1 uncultured Chloroflexota bacterium | reverse complement strand
GACTTACACGGTTCCGACAGCGAATGGTCGCCAAGCTGGTCTGGACGGCAGCGATGTCATTCTTGCCAAAAACATCGTTCCGCTGGCAAATTTTGAACTCATCGTCATCGCCGAAACGCGATACGCAGACGCGATCGCGCTTGCTTCCGACTTGATCAACATTGCGACCGTGATCACGTTGGTTACACTCGTGATTACCGGCGCGATCATCGTATTTTTGGTCAGCCGCATCACGACACCGATCACCCGCCTGTCCAACGTCGCACGAGCCATTCAAGGCGGCGATTTCTCGCAGCAGGTCACCGTTGATCGCAAAGACGAAATCGGTCAATTTGCAGCCGCGTTTAACTCCATGACCTCCGCCATTCAAAAGCGTGAAAGCGATCTGCGTAAACAAGCGGACGAACTCCGTATCGCAACCGCAAAAGCGAAAGAAGCCGCCCGCGTCAAAGGCGAATTCCTCGCAAACGTCTCTCACGAACTCCGAACTCCGTTGAATGCGATTATCGGCTTCAGCGATATGCTGCTGGCGGGTATGAGCGGACCTTTGAATGAGAAGCAGACGCACAAATTGACCCGTTTGAAAGATAACGGCGCGCGGCTCCTCTCATTGATTAACGACCTGCTCGATCTCACCCGTATTGAGTCTGGGCGCTTGGAAACAGTTGACAAAGAATTCTCTCCCCGCACCCTTGCCGAGCGCATGACAGCGCAAATGGAGAGCCTTGCAGTTGCCAGCAGTCTCAAGTTTGAGATGACGGTTGCCCCCGATATGCCGGAGAAAGTTTGGGGCGATGAGAAACGTGTCGAGCAGGTGATCGTCAATCTTCTGTCGAACGCCTTCAAATTCACCAAAGAGGGTTCGGTTTCGCTCCGCATCGATGCAAATCGCGCTGAGAGAACATGGACTGTAGACGTCACGGATACCGGCGTTGGCATCCCACCCCATGCTGTAAACGTCATCTTTGAAGAATTCCGCCAGCTTGACGGAAGCTATTCAAGAGCTTACAAAGGCACAGGCTTGGGTCTATCCATTACACGTAATCTTGTTCGCATGATGGGCGGCAAGATCACGGTGAAAAGCGCGGTTGGCACCGGAAGCACTTTTACTGTGACCCTTCCGCTGCACACCGAAAAGACGGAAGCATCAACAGATATGGCAGCCGCGGCAGTTGAAGGATGATGTTCGCATGATTGATTGGAATGATGTTTCCACGTGGCAAATCCTTGTTGTCGATGATGAAGTCGACAACTTGGAAATCGTTGCAGAAATACTGGAGTTTCGGGGCGCTCAAGTCCAGACGGCTGCAAACGGAAAAGCAGCGCTGGAATTGCTGGAAACCTTCCCTGCGAACCTGATCTTAACCGATTTGTCGATGCCCGTTATGGATGGCTGGGTCATGAGATCGGAAGTCAAAAGCAAGGCGAATTTCAGCCAGCTTCCGGTGGTCGCTTTGTCCGCTCATGCGATTGCAGGGGATAAAGAGCGCGCCTTGGATGCGGGTTTTGATGGCTACCTGACGAAACCCATCAATATCCATACACTGGTGGATGATATTCGCGCCACAGTTTCACCAGCAGCACCAGCAGCACCAGCAGCTCCAGCGGCACCAGTCGCACCAGTCGCACCAGCACCAGCAGTCGAGCCGCTAGCAGTGACACCAGCAGCATCAGTCGCACCGGCACAACCGCCAGCAGCCGCGGCGTCAGTGCCAGAAACAAACAGCGCAAGTGACAATGGCTCAAACAAGGAGGCGACACCGTGAGTCTTAAAAATTGGAAAGTACTCGTCATCGAGGATGAAGCCGACAGTATGGAGCTCGTTCAGGGATTGTTGAGTCACTACGGGATTGCTTCCGTCGGAGCCTCCACTGGCGAAGACGCGCTGAATATCTTGGATGACGTCACGCCTACCCTTGTCATTATCGATCTGGCGCTGCCCGGATTGGATGGGTGGGAAGTCCTCAAATGGCTGCGTTCTCACGATCGGCTGTCACAGATTCCCTGTGTCGCAATCACAGCATTTCATACCCCGGAGCTGGCAGAACAAGCCATCGAAGCGGGTTTCAACGCCTATTTTGCAAAACCCATCGACGCCACGTCATTCGTTCGCGAATTGCAGACGGTCACCGACAACTAAGCATTGGGCGGGTGTCTTGATCTCTCCCAACTCATACTGCCCATCAATCTGATCCACCGGATAGGTACAGGAGTGTGACATTCCTGTACCTATCTAGTGATCATCAGCATAAAGCCATCGAGGAACTTATGGCAAAAATTCTCATCGTTGAAGATGATCTAGACCTTGTTGAAACATACACGGATCTGCTCGAACTCAATCATCATCGGGTCACCTCGGTCACACGCGCCAACGAAGCAATCTCGGTGATGACACGCTTTAGACCGGACGTTGTGCTGCTCGATCTCAATCTTGCGGACTATTCTGGAACGATCGTCGTCACCATGATCAGAAAAGTCGCGTTCCTAAGAAACACGCGTATTGTCGTCGTTACAGGACACCCTGAGATGATCCTCAATACGGCTTCATCCAAGCAAGTTGATCTGATTCTCAATAAGCCTATCTCAAATGATCGGCTTCTTGAAACGGTTTCACATTTCGCGGTTCAAGAATCATAGCAGGACGAAATGTCAGAAGACACGAAGCTCATTCAACTGCTCCGAAAGATGGGACACGACATGCGTGTTCCATTGAATACCATCATTTCAACTGGCGAAATGCTGTTGGGCGGCGCGTATGATCCGCTAACCCCAAAGCAGGATAAAGCAGTCACGCGCATGCAGCGTAATAACATGCGCCTGCTTGCGATCTTGGACGATTTTGTGAGCTATGTGAAAGCGGATGCAGGCGAACTGGATCTGAATCCAAAGCCGTTCGACCTCCGCGCCCAGATGACCAGTTGGTGCGCGCCGCTCCGTTCGGCGGCAGAGGAAAAAGGCTTAGCGCTGCATATCGAAATTTCTGCCGATGTTCCCGCCACAATCACAGCCGATGAAGCGCTCGTCAAGCGCATTGTTCAGGCGCTTCTCTGGAATGCCGTCTCATACACCGCGAAGGGTGAAATTCATGTCACGGTCGAATGGACGACAGCGCCCGAATACTTCATCCGTATAAAAGACACCGGCTCTGGGATTACCTCCGCCCATTTGCCGCAGATTTTTGAACCATTCTGGCGCGGTGAACAACGCCCTCAAATGCCGACAGCAAATGCTGGCTTAGGGCTTCCGCTTGCCCTTGCGCTCGCCAAATTGATGGGCGGAACCGTGACGTTACAGGAAACCAGTCCCAGCGGCAGCACTTTCTGTGCCAAACTGTCCAAGCCTAGAACGACCGAACCGCTTCCGCCGCTTGAACAAGCCGCCAAGACCGAACCGGATGGATCAAAGCTGCCGTGAGCGCTTGGATACCTCTCAAGCGCTCGTAATATGAATATCGCCCGTCGAAAGCCGCCCCTCGCTGACGACGAGTGCGATCGCGCCGCCAAACAAACGCTTCTCCGTATCGGCAGCGTTGAATATTTCTACGTCATCCAACCAGACATTCAAGCGCGGATACCATGTTTCTTCTTGGATGCTGGTGCTGATCCGCACCTTTACGGGTTGTTCATAAACCCGCTGAAATGCTTGCTGTGCGAGCACGGTTTCAACACCATCCACCATGCGGATCAGCTTCGCCGTATCATCGGCGCACAGCAGCACCGCATAATAGCGCCGCAGCCCGTTGACATGCACCGCGATTCCGGCTTCCGAACTCATATGCAGGATCAAAGTCGTTTCGACCGTGTAATTCGCCCAACCGCTCGATCCGGTGATCAACATGCCGCGTTTCCCATTATGGACAATGTGAAACGTACTCTCGGCGTTCGGCTCGTCGCCCAGCCCATCGACGGCTTTCACCCATGCCCGCCGCCACATCTCCCCACCATCTGCCGGGCGGCACAGGGTTAAATTCAGCGGACTGATCCATCGGATCGAGCGTAAGTAAAGCGTCCCTGATCCGGTCTGTTCGCCGCTGATCGCTAATCCAAGTTCTGCGATCGGCTGCCCGCCCGTATCCGGTATGGGGGCTCCCATCGCAGCGGTTGCGCCCGGTTGGATCGTCCACTGCGTCAGCGTTATGTTTCGCAGCGTATCCGCGCCGGTGTAAACCGAGACGATCAGCGCCACGTTCAGCGCCCCACGATTTCCCGCGTCAGCGATCACTTCGGCGGTGACATAATTGCCGGAATACAATCTCGGTGATGCGAGCAGTTCATAACCTTCCATGTCTATCGCATCAGGTGGAATAAAAACCGCAGTCCGTACTTCGATTGGCTCGTTGATCTGAATACGCAGTGCGCGCCCCAAAACGCCATCTGCTAACGCGACATTTTCAACCTGTGTCTGTGTGTGCGCAGCGGTAAATCCCTGCACCGAACCGGGATAACTGAAATGGTAGCTCAGCCCATCATGAATAAGCGGGCTGTACGCCAGTGCTTCCCCGTTGAGTTCACTCCCCATCCATGCGATCTGATCCGCGATTTGTACTGCGTCCGAAACCGCGCTGCCGCCGTCCGCTGTCGGCAGGTACAGCCGATCCGCGATCGGGGTACGGAAATCGAAGCCGCGCGCCGCGCTCGCATCAATGCCCGCCAACCCGTTTTTGATGCCCAACAAACAGCCCGCGTTGCCGCTGTTGCAGTCGGTATCCCAACCGGACGTATTCACGATCTTGAGCGTGGTCTGAAAATCATCTTCGCCGTACAGCAGCCCCAAAATGATCACGCCGTGATTCGGCACGACATGACACGAACCGCCATATTGATCATAGCCGTAATGCGCTTGCAGCCATGCCCGCGCCTTACGCCAATCCGGTTCTTGAGCGCGCACCTCGCGCAGCTCATGAATCAAGCGGGAGATCACCGAATCGCGTGGGATCAGCGAGAGCGCGGTATCCAGAAGCGTATTCAAATCCGATTCGACAAATGCGGCGGCTTCCATCGCGGCGATCACCTGTGCGGCGTAGATCGCCTCCCCGTCATGGCTGACGCTGGCGGCGCGGCGGGCAAAATCGGCGGCGCGGGCAGGATTACCCGGATTGATCATCCCCCACCCATCGATAAAAATCTGCGCCCCGATCTGCTCCGCCACAAGCCGCCCATTCATCGCTGTCGAGCCGCTTTGAGGAGCGGAAATGCCATTTTTCAGGCGTTGATAGGCGGTATGCTCGGTCGAAAGCCCCATGCCGCCCCACCACAAAATCGCGCGGTTTTCGACGATGTAATTCAGCCACGTGTGCCCGATCTGTTCCGGCGTCAGGTTCGGATCGAACCCGTGATCCTCGAATGCGCGCAAAAATGTGAATGTCCCCGTGATATCGTCATCGGTGACGATCAACGGTTTGCCGAGCTTTTCATTCACGTAGTAATCGATCTCGCCCAGTTCTGCCATAATCTGATCATATGACCAGCCCTCGAATGGGCGACCGAGATACACACCGATGATCTTTCCCAGCACACCCGCATAAACCCGCTCTGCATAATCTGCCATCTGTTTAAGACCCCTCCCACGTTATATTAATGACCGCTAATGAATGCTAAAATTGCCCCTGCTGTGAACAAAAATCCTAAAATTGTCGTGGACGTATTCCAGTCCGCGGGCATTGGCTTACCGGATTCGCCTAGAATATTGGTTATGAATTTCCAAAGAGCCTGTTTTCCCACAAAGCAGAGAGTAGCAAAGAATAGCGCAATCGAGAAAATGATAAGCGGCATTGGTTTCGTCTCCGTTCTTACCTTCACAATATAAACCTTTCTCCTGCCCGGAACGCTACCTGTTGTGTTCAATTTCATTCTGTCGATAGCAATCGAGCAGCCAGCTTTTCAGAGAGACTGGTGTCATGCCTTCCCTGTGATTCTTGTCATCAACGCCGCAAGAGACTTCTGTGCGCCTTGTTGTAAGTTATTACATCTGCAATAATCCGCACTGCTGATGTATTCGTTCTCCCCGGAAAGGCTTACGATGCTTAAGGCAGTACTGTTTGTTCTCCTCTCCGCCTTCATTTTGATCCCGGTCAGCGCACAGGACACCCCTGTTTCGACGCTGGAATTTCGCGCGAACGGCGAAGATTTTGTGCGGCAGGGATTTGTCTCCAAAGATGGCTGGTCAATCCAATTTGATCATGTGTTTGTCGCGCTGTCGCGCATCCGCGCTTACCAGACCAACCCGCCGTATGATCCGTTTTCTGGTGAACTAACGCGCAGTGCCGTTATGGTCGGCTTACCGGGTCAGGTGGTGATCGATCTGGCGGAAGGCGGCGAAACTGCCGCGCCGCTCTTGATCGGCACGGTGGAGGATGCGCCAATTGGTTATTACAACGCCATCTCGTTTGAGATGTCCCCCGCGTTGGAAGGCGATCACGCCGGAAACACGCTGGTGATCGACGGTACAGCGGCGCGTGAGGGGCAGTCGGTGGATTTCGTGATCCGCGTGGACGAGAGTTCGTCCTATGACTGCGGCGCATACATCGGCGACGAGCGCAAAGGTATTCTTCAAGAAGGTGCGCCGGGTGAAGTTGAACTGACTTTCCACTTTGATCACCTGTTTGGCGATGCCGGAACACCGCTCGAAGACTCGCTCAATACGCTTGCACCGGGATTTGATATGTTCGCGGCGCTGGCAGTGGATGGCGTCCTTGATGTGACGTTGAGCGATCTCGAAGCCGGATTGAGCGCGGAAAATTATCAAATGGTGACGCAAATTCTGCCGACACTCGGTCACACGGGTGAAGGTCACTGTCATGAGTGATCACACCATGAAACATCGTGCCGTTCTCCTCTTGATGCTGTTTATGTGCCTCATGCCGTCGATCGTATTGGCGCACGGCGTTGCAATCGACCACACGATTGATCCCGCAAGCGGCGTGATCACCGTGCGCGCCGCGTTCGATTTGGGCGAGGCGCTGAACGAGGCACAGGTCGCGATATTCGCACCCAGTGATTTGATCAATCCGTGGCTGACGGGCGTGACCGATGCGGACGGCGCGTTCAGCTTCACACCGGATTACACCATCGAAGGTGTGTGGGATGTGCAGATTCGGAAAGCAGGTCACGGCGGTTTGATCCATCTCACGCTCGACGCGAGTATGATTCCGTCCCAACCCGCCGAAGCCGCCGCGCCTGTTTCAGCAGATGCGCCTCTGCTTGGCAGCGGATTTACGCCCTTGCAGGTGATCATCATGTCCGCCAGCGTGATCTGGGGATGTATCGGCACGGCGTTGTATTTCTCGCGCCGCAAGACAGGATCAACTTAAGATGCACATCCCCGATGGTGTCCTACCCGCCGAAGTCGCGTTCGGCGGGTATGTCGTAACCGCCGCGATCACATGGGTATCGCTTCGGCAGATCAAAAAACAGCCGGAATTTGAGTCGCAGATTCCCAGAGCCGCGCTTTTGACCGCCGCCTTTTTCGTCGCATCATGGATTCATATCCCGATCCCGCCGACGAGCGTCCATCTCGTCTTAAACGGACTGCTCGGCGTGGTGTTGGGGTGGTACGCCTTCCCGTCAATCCTTGTCGGCTTATTTCTCCAAGCCGTCATGTTTCAGCACGGCGGATTAACCACGCTCGGAGTTAACGCAGCGATGATGGGCATTCCCGCGTTGATCGCTTATGGTGTGTTCGGCATACGCACCCGCTTGAAGCTGCGCCAGCCGCTCTGGACAAATATCTTCGCATTTATTGGCGGCGCGATCGGGTTAGGGCTGGCGGCGGGGATCGCCTTCACCATCCTGATTGCGAGCATTCCGGCATACATGGATATCGAAGCGGAGCGCGCCGCGATCACCGCGCTGACGTTGGCGCATGTGCCGCTGGCGTTAATCGAAGGGGTATTTACGGCGCTGATCATCGCGTTTTTGCTGCGCGTGCGCCCGGAGCTGGTGAGCGCTGATGCAGTTACGACTTGACGAATACGCGCATCTTGAGTCACCGATCCACCGCTGGGAGCCGCGCGCGAAATTTCTGGCGCTGTTCGCGTTGATCATCGCTTTTTCGATGGTGCGTGATCTGCGCCTTGTTCCGCTCATGCTGGCGATTACAGCGTCGTTGTATGCACTCGCGCGGCTGCCGCTTTCGTTCTTGATCAGCCGCTTGAAGTACCCCGGCGTTTTCCTGCTGACGCTTGTGATCGGTCTGCCGCTTTTTTCCGGCAGTACCGTGATCGCGCACATTGGCTTTCTCAGCGTGCGTGCCGAAGGGCTGGCGTATATGCTGCTCGTCGTCAGCCGTTTCGCGGCGATTCTCACCGTGTCGCTGATTCTGTTCGGCACGTCCCCATTTTTAACGCATGTGCGGACGCTCCGCCGCTTGGGGATTCCGCCCCTCCTTGCCGATCTGCTGCTGCTGACAGTACGTTATCTTTTTCAAATCGCCGATACGTTCAACCGGATGCAGATCGCCATGCGGTTACGCGGGTTTTCGCTCACACGCTTGAATCGTCGCGGCGCTTCTCAGCTTGCCGGACTGCTGGCGAGTTTGTTTATCCGCAGCTTTGAACAGGCGGAACGCGTCTATAAAGCGATGCGGTTAAGAGGCTATGGCATGGATATTTTTGTAGAGGCGGCGCGTGGTGACGCGCTCGAAATCACCCGCTTAACGTTCAGCTATCCGGGGCGTGCGCCCGTGCTAAACGGAATCGATCTCACCATCCAGCACGGGGAGCGCGTCGGCGTGATTGGCGCAAACGGCGCGGGCAAAACCTCGCTGTTTCTGGCGGTCTGCGGCGTATTGACTCCCTCGGCGGGTGAAATTCGCGCCGGGGGTCAACAACTGCCGCCGGGAAAAGTTCACCCCTCGATCGGGCTGGTGTTTCAAAACAGCGATGATCAATTGTTTTCGCCCACCGTGCGCGAAGATGTCGCATTCGGCGCGGTCAATTTGAACCTGAGCGCCGCCGAAGTCGAAACGCGGGTGAGCGAAGCACTCACGCTGACGGGAACGGCACACCTCGCGGATCGCGCACCCCATCATTTATCCGGCGGCGAAAAACGCATGGTGTCGATTGCGGCGGTCTTGGCGATGCGCCCCCGCTTGGTCTTATACGATGAACCGGATGCAAATCTCGATGCACGCGCCCGCCGCCGCTTGATCGCTTTTCTCCGCGCCGCGCCGCACACACTAATCCTCGCCTCGCACGATCTTGAACTGGTGCTGGAAGTCTGCGACCGGGTAATCGTATTGGACGAAGGGCAGGTTGTCGCGGATGGCGCGGCGCGTACAATCATGGCAGATCAGCCGTTGATGGAGGCGCACGGGCTGGAAAAGCCGCATTCGCTGATTCCGCACGCGCACCTTCTGGAAAGTGATGGGAGACATTCCCATGAATGATTACGAACGCATTTTGAATCATTTGCGCGAACAGGGCGAACGCTTGACCATCCAGCGTAAACTGGTGATCGAAGCGCTGACGGATTCCGGCGCGCACATGACGATCGGCGCGGTGCGCCAGTACATCAGCACACACAATCAATCGCTCACCGAGCCGACGGTTTACCGGATTTTGCAGTGGCTCAAGGATGTCGGCGTGATCGCCCAGACAGATATTGCACAATCGGGGGTGGTGTATCAGGTGATCGGCGCGCCGCCCCATCATCACTTGATTTGTTTACACTGCGGCGCTCTCTCTGATCTGCCGGATGCGCTCTTTGATAGTCTGCGCGCCCAACTCAGCCGCGAGTATGGCTTTGCGGCGCGGATTGATCACATGGCGATTTATGGATACTGCCAAAACTGCGGCGGGAGAGAATGGGCATAAAGCGGCGTATTGCGTCTTGAAGCGGCGCGCGATTTCCTGTAGACTGAATCACGTTGGCTCCGTAGCTCAGCGGTAGAGCACCCGCCTTTTAAGCGGAGTGTCGAAGGTTCGATCCCTTCCGGAGTCATTTTTGATTCCCCACCCCACGCCTGCGCGTCGTGATCAGGTA
>CALBRY010000284.1 GCA_937927665.1 uncultured Chloroflexota bacterium | reverse complement strand
TGGAAAAGAAAGTCAGTGGACTGCCTGTCGTCGATGAATCTAACCATCTGGTGGGAATTCTGACCGAGTCTGACGTGTTCAAAATGCTGGTCGCCAATCGGAATAAAGCGATCACGCCAGCTTAACCACGACCAAGGAAAGCTTATGATTGTCGCGGATCTGATGACCGCTCGTCCACTTACGATCCATCAGGATCAGCCATTGCGCCGGGCGTTGGAGACGATGGAAACAAACCATTTCCATCACCTCCCGGTATTGAATTCAGAAAGCCAACTCGTCGGCGTTATCACGGAACGGGATTGTTTGGCTGCGCTAAATCTTCCCCGCTCACCACGCACGAGTAACGGCGATCGGCTGGCACTGCGTGGGACGACGGCAGCCGCCGCGACACGTACTCCTGTGCGCGCCGTCATGACACCTGCTCCAATTGTTGTTGAACCGGAGATGGATGCCGACGAAGCCGCCCGTTTGATGCTCACCAATCACATCGGTTGTTTACCGGTGATGCGAAGCGAGACACTTGTGGGGATTGTAACAACATCGGATATGCTGGTCGCGTTTATGAACCTGTATAAGCGACTTCGCATTTTGTATCCAGAGCAAGACTGATGCGTAAAAAGCCCGGAGGGTGCAGTATGCTCGTTTTCACCCTCCGGGATTATTTTCGCGCGGCGTGCTCATATCAGGTTCGTTCCGCAGCGTGCCGCCGCGAACCGTTGCCCCTAACACCAATGCCGCACTGATCAAGACACCGTTCTTGATGATGTACTGACCTTCGAGTGTGAGCCCAAACGGGAACTGCGTGAATACAAGGTCGGGTCGCAGAACGATTGGCGAGAGCGTCCCCGGCATTTGTAGGAAAAGCAGCAGAATGGTCAAGCGCATGAATTTTCCGGTGATGAATCCCAAGCCGATCGCCATTTCCCAGACGGCGAGAAAGGGCAGAAAGAGTTCCATCGGAAGAAACGTGATCGACTGCCGGATTAATCCCTCTGCCGGACTCAGACCGGGATCGAGTTTGAGCGCGCCAAACCAGAAGAATACGACGCCCATCGAAATACGAAGCAGTGTCAAACCGTGGCGCGCCATCCACCGCGTCACCTGCCAATCGATCTGATTGAACCATATCTGATACTGCTGGCGAAACCGTGTGAAGTGCATGCGTCTCTTAGCCTCTATCACTTATTTTCGGATGAAGCCAGTGAAGATTATTGGGAATTTATTGTGAATATTGTAACAAACATTCCACCGGGCTGATGTGAATCTGGAATGAGAATCTGTCCGCAACGCGCAGCACTGTTTGCACGTATACTGTTACGAGAAACTCTTGTACACACGCGGAGAAAGAACGCGCATGTCTCAGAATGGAACAGCCAGCGCAGCGGTGATTCGCACACGCGGCTTGACAAAGGATTTGCCGTTGGGCGCTACGGTTGTCCACGCGCTGCGGGGTGTTGATCTTGACATTCGCAAAGGTGAGATCGTCGGGGTTGTGGGACCAAGCGGAAGCGGGAAAAGTACGCTGCTCGGTTTAATTGGCGGGTTGGATAAACCGACGGTTGGCACAATCGAGATTGACGGCGTTGAAATCAGCCGCATGAGCGAAGACCGCTTAACCGAAATCCGCAACGAGAAGATAGGGTTCATCTTTCAGTTTTTCAATTTGATTCCCACACTGACCGCTCTCGAAAATGTCGCACTTCCGATTCAGTTTGCGCGCAGAGCGCGTTTTAACCCGGAAAAGCGCGCAAAGGAACTGCTCGATCTGCTTGGGCTGAAGGATCGCATGCATCACCGTCCGAATCAGCTTTCCGGTGGTCAGCAGCAGCGTGTCGCTATCGCCCGCGCATTGGCGAACAATCCGCCGCTTCTATTGGCGGACGAACCGACGGGAAACCTTGACACCGAATCCGGAAAGATCGTCATCAATACGCTTCAGAGCATCCGCAATGAAACCGGAACGACGGTTGTGATCGTGACGCACGATCTCGAATTGGCAAAAAAGGCGGATCGCATTGTGACGCTGGTAGACGGGCGTATCGTCGACGCAAAACAAACTTCAGAAATTCGCGCTGCACTTTCGCTGTAGCCAACATCACCTACGAGCGCTCCCGTCTGTTATAATCGCCGGATGTTCATCCGAGAAGTACATACGGGAGTGCCCTTATGCAGCAGGAGTTTTACCCCGTTCAGGTTGCAGGCGTGGAACGGCGTCTGCGCCTGTTTGAAGTCGCGCCGGGGGTTAAGATCGCCATTCTGAACATTCTGGGCGATACCGAGTTCGTGCAAGTCGTCGCACGCGAACTCGCCGCAAAGCTGACCCATTTAGACGCTCATGTGCTTGTAACGCCAGAGACAAAAAGCATCCCCCTCGCATACGCGCTCTCGGTCGAGATGGGACTGCCGTATGTTGTCCTACGCAAAGCCCTCAAGTCGTATATGGGTAATACGCTCAGCGCCGAAACGGTGAGCATCACTACCGGACAGACACAGACCCTTTACCTTGATGAGAAGGATCGCGCACTGCTTGAGAATCATCGGGTGATTCTGGTTGATGATGTCGTTTCGACAGGCAGCACGCTCAAAGGCATGCGGATTATCATGGAATTGGCGCACGCCGAAATCGCGGCAGAAGCGGCAATCTTCACCGAAGGCGATCAGGCAAAATGGGCGCAGGTGGTGTCATTGGGACATCTGCCTGTTTTTGTCAACGACGTGGACTAGTCTTAGACGCCATTTGAATATTCGCTGCGTGACCCCTCACCCTGCTTGCTACGCAAGCTCAACAAGCAGAAGTAACGCCAGCAAAGTCAGCCGGTAAAGTACCCCTCCCCCACTCGCTTCGCTCGCCTCCCCTCCCCGAATTCGGAGAGGGGAGCAAGCAAAAGCAC
>CALBRY010000283.1 GCA_937927665.1 uncultured Chloroflexota bacterium | reverse complement strand
AGACGAGGATACGAGCGAGTGAACACCTACCACATCAATATTTTCTACAGCCCGGACGATGAGGGGTTTATCGCCGATATTCCTGATTTTGAGATGTGTTCTGCCTTTGGCAGTACGCCTGAAGAAGCACTGCGCGAAGTCTTGATCGCCCGCGATGCTATTCTTGAGGATATGCGCGAACGTGGTTTACCACCGCCTGAACCTCGTTATCGTCCGGCTATTTATCAAGCGGCGGTCTGAATAACCCTCAAAACTACTCAAGCGGTCAGCGCCCGCGAAGCGCGTAAGGCGTTGAAATTGAGGTATGGGGATTAAATCCTTCACGCTGCATATTCAGCAAGCGGATCATATCTTGCACGATATGCCCCTGTCCTGACCATTCCGACGCGAAATGTTTCGCATTCGTGGACATCGAGGCGAAGCGTTCACCGTTCATGTTCACGCATGTCGTCACCACATCCCGCCACGCCGACGGCTTATCGAGCGGCAGCACCCAACCCGCCCCCACCTTTGAGAGATTCCGCCACGGTGTCCGATCGCTGATAATCACCGGGCAGCCGGAATTCAGCGATTCTAAAATCGCATGCCCGAAATTTTCACCCAATGTCGGCAGCAGGAAAAAATGGTGATCGGCGAAAATTTCTTTCACCTGATCATGTGGCACCGACCCATGATAAGCGACCGTGATATTTGAGGGGAGCGCAGCGCTTTCGTCCTGGCACAGTTTCCAATAATCGGGATCATCGGGCGGACCGTACATGCTAAACGTGATTCTTCCCGGAATATCTTTCAAAAGTCGGATTGCAAACAACAAATTCTTCACCGGCGCGATACGCGAAATATAGACGAGTTTCAACACGCCTTCGTCTTTTATAAGCGATGTAGGGGTGTCCTGCGGGGTGGGTGATGGGGCTGGCAGGTTCGAGGCGATTTGAATATGCGTGTTCATGTTCCAATTCACTCGAATGTCGTTTGCTTCTCGCTCAGATGATGCCTGCCACACCAGACCGGAATACAGCCCTATCAGCTTACTCGCGCGCATATAGACCTGTTTCTTGCGCGATTTGAAGTTGAGGGCACTCGGTGCGAATTCCCCGCGCGGAGCGAGAATGGTGGGGAAGGAGGGGATCAACCCGAGGCGCCGAAGCGTCAAATACTTGATCGGCAGCCGTGCAAAGAAACTGTTTATGTAGACGACATCCGGCTTAACTTCCAGCAGCAAGGTTCGGAGCGTTCTCATTGTGAAACGCTTCGTCGTTGCGTAGAACACGTTCGCTTTGCCAACCCGCACCCACTGATTAAACGGCACATTTTTATACGGGACGCCATCCAGATCGTGATCGCTGGTTATGATCCAGAATTCGAACTGATCGCCTAAGTGTGAAACCATGTTTTCGATGGTACGCACAGGTCCGCCAGCTTTGTATCCCGGAACATAGATGTCGATAAGGGTGAGAATCCGTCGCATAGTTCCTCAATCTTCCTGTTTAGCGCACGCTGTTCCATCATCTGAGAGAGTAGACGATACAAATGTCACATTGAGCATTTAACTTCATTTAGCGCGCACTTTTAATTGTGATTTGAGTTAGGTATGGCGCAATCTTAATGTATCATCCATTGAGGTCAGGAGTGATTAAGATTTTGTCCCATACGTACTTCATAAATGGTCAATACTTCAACTGTTCGCCTGTATGATTGGCTATCGTGAATGCAAATAATGCAGAGCAGGGGAGCATTGCAATTCATACGTCTCATTAGAACACTAACAGGCGCACGACTCCATGATACTTTTGAGCTATTATGAAGTGGGTCACATAGCTACGCATTTGTTTCCTTACATTTTTGATAATTCATTTCGACGCTTACGTGGAATGGGGGAGGAGTGCCAACTGATCGCGCGAGGTAGATTGGTATATAATAATGCCTCCCGCTCAAAATTCGCGAGACTTCATGCGTTTTGAGTGAGAACATGTGAAGTTTTGCCACAGAAATACTTGCTCGCGAGCAAGGGGTAAGGGTCTTAATCATTGGTTGCTTATCGTATCCCAAAGCGTTATCAGGAGCCTGAACTACGGCTGCTTGCCGCGATTCTTTCCGGCGCACAGCATCCCCAACAGGTTCCCGATGAGCAATGGCTTAGGCTGCTAAGTGTGGCGCACCAACATAATCTGCTGTCGATGCTGCTTTGGGTAGTCAAACGGGATGCGCCTGAACTAGTCGTTGGAGAGCTTTGGGAAGCAGCCTTTACAAGCGTGCGCAAAAATGCGCTCCGCCATATCTGGTTAGAACAGACGCAGCGCCAAGTAAATCGTGCATTCAATGAAGCGGGTATTGCGGCAATTTGGCTGAAGGGTATCGCGCTAGCCGTGACGGTGTTTCCACAGCCAGCTTTGCGCCCAATGGCTGACTTGGATGTGCTTGTACCCTATGCTGACCGCGAAGCTGCGCTCAAAATCGCAGAATCGCTTGGTTTTGAATTCGATGCGCCGCCGAGTTTTGTCGAAACGGCGCTTAAAGATACGAAACAAGATTATCATTACCGTCTTACGGGTGGCATTACCGGTGACATTTATCTTGAAATTCACTACCGCTTAATCAACGAAGGCGAAACCCCTCACACTTTTGATAAAGAAGGCTGGTTTTTCTCACAAGTTGATACTTCGATCGAAAACCTGCCCATCCTCAAGCCGGATGCGCTCCTACTGCATTTGTGTGCCCATATTGTGGTTCATCACGGCGAAGAAACTGCCGTTCTCAGTCAGTTTCATGATGTTCATCGCGTGCTAACAAATGCTGCGATTGATTGGGCGTTTTTGGTTGAGTGGGCGGTAAATTTACATTGGAGTTATATCGTTGAATATGCGCTCACCATAACCGAATCCCTGTTTCATTCGCCCATCCCAGCGGGCGTTCTTGATCAACTTCGTGCGCGCCGTTTGCCGGATGAGAATATTCTGCGAATTTTGACCTTGCAGGGGAGGGGGGCAAATCTTGAATTTGCTCTCGGTTTGATGCGCGCCCTGTCGCTGGTCGATCAGTTCCGTCTGCTGCGCCAGTTTATCTTTCCGCCGCGTGCATACATGCTTAAGCGTTACAGCATCACCTCAGATCATCGGGTTTGGATGTATTACCCGCGCCGTTGGTTTAGTCAAGTGCTGGTTGTCGGTGGATGGCTGCGACAGCGCGCAACATGGCAGCGCGGTTTGCGCAAATGATTTTTTTGGCATAAACTCTTTAATAGTTGTTTTTTCGTATGACTTTTCCCTCATAGGTGATAAATGTCACGCCATCCGTGTGACATTACTACTTTTGGCATCGAGAAGAATCTGTTTTGATTTACCCTAAGAGCAAACACCATACACCATGATAAATTACGCCCATCCAGATATCATGATCGCTACCAAAAACCCCGCCATCGTCACCCGTGAAGCGATCGATGAATTGGTTCTTGTCAACCTAGAAAAAATAGACAGCCCACTGTTTTTGAACGAGGTTGGGGCGCGTGTCTGGTCACTGCTCGATGGTCAGTATAACGTCAGCACCATCAGTGCCATCATTGCAGCGGAATATGACGCAGACATATCAGCCGTACAGGCGGATGTGATCGAATTTCTCGGTAGGCTTGAGTTGATGGGCGCGTTAATGTCATAAGTCTCGCAGCATCGTTCAGGCATTTCAGGAATCGCCGCTTATGGCAAGTAGGACAGCACAAACCGATCCAGTACAGCGCATCTACCGACTTCATCCCCAAGCTGCTGTAGAACATCTGAATGATGGTGTTTTGGTTTATCAGCCAGAAGCCAATTTTGTGCTAGAGCTAAACCCGACTGCACGTTTGATCCTTGAACAAACCGACGGGCAGCGGGATACCGCGCAGGTTGCTACATGGGTGGCAGTCGAATTTGGGATTACCTACAGTGAGGCAGCAGCCGATGTCGCCGCCTTATACGAGGCACTTCACGCGCAGCGTGTGGTGGAAAAGGTCGCTCGTCAGCAAAGTGAGGGGGAAGACAACATGCCAGACGCAATGTACATTCGTAATCCAGATGTCAGCCTGCGCGAAGAAACAGAAGATGGCGCAATGCTTTTTAACCCGGATACAAGCCGCATTCAGATCATCAACCCGACAGGGTTGTTTATCTGGAAACAGTGCAACGGTACGCACACGTTGGAGGCAATCGCGCAGGCAATGGCAGCCGAATACGAAGGCGCGCCGCTCGAAGAAATTGCGGCAGATGTTCGCGCATTTATCGATCATATGGTTCAAAACGGATTCATGGGTACGGTTGAGCCGGTGAGTTCTGGGGGTAAAAACTTGTGACCGCGTCTTTGGGTGCTGTATCAACACCGCGTAAGGTTGAAATTGCTATCACAGGGGGATGCAATCTTGACTGCGCGTACTGCTATTTTGCCGATCAAATGGTCGCACGTAATGACCTGACCACTGAAGAATGGCTGAAATTCTTCGCCCAGTTGGGAGAACTGGGTGTTATGGAAGTCACGCTGACGGGTGGTGAAGTCTTTACCCGGCGCGATATTTTTACACTGATTGACGGCTTGATTGAAAACCGGATGCGTTACCGTCTGGTTAGCAACGGCACAATGATTACGGAAAAGACGATTGAGGAATTCGGTGTTGGTAAGCGCCGCTTACGGCTGGACTCGGTTCAGATTTCGGTTGACGGCTCCAGTTCCGAAATCCACGACCTCAGCCGCCCTAAGAGCTATAAACGCGCGATTCGCGGGCTGCGCTTACTTAAAGAAGCCGGTTTCCCAACCCTCGTGCGCGTGACCATCAACCGCTACAACGTGGACGATCTCGAGAATATTGCCCGTCTGCTGCTCGAAGAAGTCGGTTTAGACAGCTTTGACACGAACGAAGCGTACCCATGCGGTGCAACCAGCCGTTATGAGGACGGCATCCGGTTAACGCCGGAACAGCGCAAGCAGGTGATGAATACACTGCTTAAGCTGAACGAGCAGTATAATGGACGTATCAACGCACAAGCCGGACCGCTGTTCTTTGCGAATGCCTTCAAACAGATCGACGCGGCGTTGAACGAGCAGTATAATGGACGTATCAACGCACAAGCCGGACCGCTGTTCTTTGC
>CALBRY010000282.1 GCA_937927665.1 uncultured Chloroflexota bacterium | reverse complement strand
GGTTCGAATCCGGTCGTCGCCTCAGAAAAAGGACTCCCACCCGTGGAAGTCCTTTTTTATTTCACGAGCGTGTGCCCCACCACATTTACGCCACCCATCGCCATGTGACAAACTGGCTGAGGATCAGAATCGCCAGCGCCGCCGAACCGCCATAAGCGATCGCCCACCACAGCGAACGGCGATCCCCGATCAAGCGCGCTACGATGATATAAAACGGCAGAATCGTCATGGCAAAGCGCGGCATCCCGACCAGCGTCCCCGACGCAATCGGGATAATCAGCGCGAACAGGGCAAAGATTCCCCACCCGCCATCGACGCGGAGCGTGATCACCGTCAGGATCAGCGCCAGCACGGTGAAAATTAGGTCAAACCATGCCGGATGCCAGCCGATCAACGAAACATCCGCCCCGCTGAAATAAATCGTAAACGATTCCACAATTGATCCGGCGGTGCGTCCCCATGCGTTTTCATACGATGAGAAGAACGCCAGCGGATCGCCGGTTGTGATGCCCATATACAGGACATATGCGCCGAACGCGATCAGCGGCAGGTGCGCGCCAAGCGCGATCAGCAGTCCTTTCAGGCGCGGGCGGGTGATCATCGCGGGAGATTGGCGGTATGTCCGCCATGCGACGATCAACAGCGCGGGATACAGCGCCACACCAACCGAACGCGTGAGCGCGGCGAATGTTGCCGGAATCAGCGCAAAACCGACGCGATCCCGTTCGATCAACCAGAATGTGAGCGCGGTCAGCAGCAGAAACACCGATTCGGTATACACGCCGCTCAAGAAGATGCTGATCGGGCTGACCATGAGCAGAAAAGCAGCCCGCCAGCCGACCCCCTTGTTAAAGCGGCGCGATGCGAGATCGAACGTGAGCGCAATCGCACCGAACAGCGCCAGATTCGAGACGATCAAACCGCCAACCGTCGCGCATGTACTCAGATACGGGGAAACCGCGCAGCTTTGCCCGCTGATTCCGCTCGCCAAACGCACGAGGAGCGGATACACGGGCATAAATGCCATATCAGCGGTGGGTGCGCGTTCGTTTTGCCAATCGTAGCCTTCGATGGCGATGGTGGTATAAAACCCCGCATCCCAGCGATACCACATATCGAGCGCCGCGCCGCCATCAAGCAGGTGCGTAAAATCGGCACGTTCTTCCATGCCGCGCACTTCGATTGAGGCTAACCCCGCCGCCACGATGAGCAGGCGGGTAAAGACAAACGCAAGGAGCAAGAATCCGACTTCACGGCGTTTAGCATGAGCGGGCAGAAAGTCACGCGCCTGAGCGTCTACCATATGAACATTTGCTTTCGTGTTACGTCAAGCGCTTGCGCGCTTCGTGCCGCACCAACGCGATAATTCCCATCAAACCCGCGCCCTTACCCATCGATACTTCTCTGCCGAATAGGTCGAATACGAGATCGTCTTTGATGCTGACGACCTGTTCAAGCGGCGCGCCGGAGAGTGCTTCGTCAAGGATAACCGACATGGCTTTTGCCGATAAGCCCTGAGGATTCAGGACATCAAAGTAGTATTTGAGCGTGCCATCCGGTTGATCAATCGCCCACACGAACGCATCACTTTCGCACGCGGGGGCGCGGTGTTCTTCCGGGTACGGCTGAACAGCAATTTCGGGCGGGACTTTGGACGATGGGAAACGATCCGCGATTTCGATCAAGTATTCGGCACGCTCATACCGATCGGTGATCGCGCTGAGGTCATCTAGCAAATCCGCAAGCTTCTGCGGGATTCCAGCCATAGGTCTGCTTACCTTATTGTCAAGTCTCGATGAGTGTAACGCACAGTGGGGGAAAAACATCCCTCCGGCATTATTGAGGGTTCGTCAAATGCCGGAGGAATTAAGCGGCGTGCCGTTCCTACACGGGATTACTTTTCAATCGGAACGCCGACGGAGTTTCCCCATTCTGTCCAGCTTCCGTCGTAATTCCGCACGTTCGGGAATCCGAGCAGGTAGGTGAGCACAAACCATGTGTGACTGCTGCGTTCCCCGATGCGGCAGTAAGTGATCACTTCTTGCGACGGGGTTAACCCCTGCTCCTGCTGATAAATTGCGCGGAGTTGTTCAGCCGTTTTGAACGTGCCATCTTCCGGGTTGATCGCCTTCGCCCACGGGACATTTTTAGCGCCGGGGATGTGTCCACCACGCAGCGCGCCTTCGTTGGGATAATCGGGCATGTGCATCCGTTCGCCGGAAAACTCCTGCGGGCTGCGGACATCGATCATCTGCCCATTCGACCGGACATGCGCCAGCACTTGTTCGCGGAAGGCGCGAATCTTATGGTCATCACGCTTGGGGGCGGCGTATTGGGTCGGTGAATAGCTGGGCACTGCGCGGGTTAGTTCGCGTCCTTCTTGTTCCCATTTGGTGCGTCCGCCATCCATAACTTTGGCGTTGGCATGACCGAACAATTGAAACACCCAGAAAGCATAAGTCGCCCACCAATTATTCTTGTCGCCGTAGAAGACGACGGTTGTATCGCGGGTCGCCCCAATCCGCGACATCAACGCCTCGAAACCAGCCTGATCGAGATAATCACGCCGGATCGGATCGTTCAAGTCACGCGTCCAATCGACCTGCACCGCGCCGGGGACGTGACCGGACGGGTAAAGAAGCGGGTCTTCGTTCGATTCGATCACCCGTACATTCGGATCATCCAAGTGAGCGGCAACCCATCCGGTCGAAACCAACGTGTCCTCGCTCGCATAGCCGCGCTGTTCAATGTCTACCATATGCACCCCTTCGCTTGTCACGGAATCCCGTGCTTACCCCAACATAATACGAATGCGCGATTCAAAACTCAATGTGCCGGACAGCGCGCATAGATTCTGTTACCCGTTTGTTACCTTGTGGAAGATTTGAGGAGCGGCGTCGAAGGAAGTGGGGCGAACTCAAACTCGCCGGTCAAGTTTTGCATCGAAAGGCGGGTACGTTCCAGTTTCAGGATCAAATGTGCGTCGAGTGGAATCGTCACGATAAATGCCGCATGCGCCAGTGCTCCGGCAAGCTGACCCACAACGGGCTTGCGCTGTGCAACGAAATATACCCCGGCGTCATCCTGTTCACAAACGATGCGCCACGCGAACGGAGCGCCAACTTTCGCCACAACTTCGACAGCGGGCTGATCGTGCCGCGCCGCGAATATTTCGGCGTCAAGAACATGCAGATAAACCGTGGTGTTGGTGGGAACGGCGAAGTGGTAACTCTGCGAACTGCGCGCCAGTTCAGCAAGCTGAGAGGTCGTCTCAACGGCGCGGATCAACGTTCGAAAATGCTGCATCGCGCTCCTCTAGGATAATGATGAGGCGAACGGGTGAAAGTCATCGATTTTTCACCCGTTCGCTGACTGCACTTAAAACAGCGGCAGAATCATACCCGAGCCGATGAGAGAACTGATGCCCTGTCCGGCAGCAATCGCCCCAAGCGCGAGTGCGCCGAAATAAATCACCGTGATGACGATGAACACATAACCGACGAGGATCAGCAAGCCATCGCGCTGGATCATGCCAGCGGCAAGCAAGAGGATCGCAATACCGGGCAGTGTGTTCGAAAACGGCA
Source organism: uncultured Chloroflexota bacterium (assembly GCA_937927665.1). GTDB lineage: Bacteria > Chloroflexota > Anaerolineae > Aggregatilineales > Phototrophicaceae > Flexifilum. The sequence continues at coordinate 4,171 of CALBRY010000282.1, read as the reverse complement.
CAAACCCGAACGGAACCATCAGCAGGAGCGCGCTAAAAATCAAGGCTAGTCCGTTGACGCGGTTAAACCCGCCGGAGGTCAGCGGCAGCAAACGCGGGCGGATGATCCGGTCAATACGGGTGACCATCTTCGCGCCTTTTACGAGCGTCGGGATCAAGTCTTTCGTCTCGATCTGGCGGTCAAGCAGACGGGCAGGCATCCACGGAAGGCGGTTCAAGGTGATGCCGACGCCGATCAATCCGATCGCCGCGCCGAACACCGTACTCACGCCGGGGATAGAAACAGGAATCAGGAAGGGAATGATCAGGAACATACATAACAGGAGAAGCCCCTGTTCGCCGATCTGTGCCATCAACTGCCGCAGGGTGATCGTATCGCCATTGAGCGATTGCGCTATTGAGGTCAGGGTTTCACTTAGCGAAAGCTCGGAATCCCGGAATTGTACAGCCATTGAGTCGCCTCATCCATGTGGGTTTATCTGATGGGATGATAGCACAGGTTTGGCACTCAACAATCGTTAATCTTTTAACTTATGATGCAGGAGTCGCGCCTCAGGATGGAGCGCGATCACCCGCTCCGCCAGCACGCGCACCGCTTCATGCACGCCGTCGGTAATGCGCGGATGACCTAACGCGCTGACCTGAATCGTATACCCGCCGGGTTCGTCGCTGTGCCAGCGCGGCAGGATCAATAATGCAAGCCGCTGATCGATCGTCGGTTCGCTGATCGCCGTTTCGATCAAAAGCGCATTCTGCCCCAAAAACACATCCATCAAATTGATGTGCAGTTCACCCGCTTGATGCTGTCCCTGAACGCGGTCGGCATACACGGCATAAATCGCTTCCAGTGTGAGAGGACTGTGAAAGACCACATGCGACATTGCTAATTCCTCCTTCACAGGCAGGTCAAGCGCCGGAAGTGTGTTTCGGCGGCGTAGAAAATAAAAGGGGGTGCGTCCTTCGCGGATCGCGGTCGCTTCGTATTTGGTGATCACGCGCCCCGGCATTTCACGCGCCCACGCATCCGGGAGCAGGTTTTCCAAGTGCGGCGTTTCCGCCAGCAGTTCGGCGCTCATTTCGGCATATTCTTGAATATCCGTCGCCAAGTGAAATGTCGCATCGGGGCGCATCCGGCTGACAATCCAATCCATAACTTCGCGCCGCATCAAACGGCGGTGTGATTGGCGTGATTTGAACCACGGATCAGGGAAATTGACATGCACCTGAGAAAGCGATCCCGGCTGGAACAGGTGCGCGAGCGCTGTTAACGCTGTTGAGTAAATCACGCGGGCATTATCGAGCTTTTCGCGGGTGATCAAGCGTTCGGTGGTATCAAGACAGCGGTTCGAAATCTCCACCCCGATCACATGATGATCCGGATGCGTTTTCGCCAGATGTGCCAGAAATACGCCGCGCCCAAACCCGATTTCAAGGATGATTGGACGTTCCACGCCAAAAATCGCTGTCCAATCAGGACTCCATTCTAGGGTGAGGCTGCTCAAACGGGTATGGGTCACGGTTTCCTACTCAACTTCGGTGGTTGTCCCGGTTGTATCGCGGGTATAAAAGGCAAGATGATCCTTGATGTGCTCATAACCGGGTTTGGGATCACGATACACCCACCCGATATTCTGCGCTTTTGTCCCGTCGGGGGTTTCCAGATCGATCCAGAAGCAGATCCCTTTATAAGGGCAGGTATAGGTGCGGTCGGTGATTTTCAAATGAGAGAGATCGACCGCTTCGGGTGCAAAATACCAATTTCCTTCAAATTTGAAGACGTTCTTATCGGGTTGTGCGCTGGCGATCACGCGCCCTGATGCGCGTTCTTTGACTATGAATGTCATGGCGTCCTCGCTCACATCTGCAATTGGGCTTGCTCAAGTATAGAACGCGGTATGGGCTTACTCATTACCTGAGTCTACGCTAGTTCTCATGTCGGCGCAGAATCACATAGCGGTTGCAGTCGCGGGTATGCCCATCGGCGCGATATGTCGTCACCAGTTCCAACCCACTGGCGCGGATCAAGCGTTCGCTTTCGGCGTCATCAATATAATGGCAGTAGCGCCGCGCCAATTCCGCCGACATTCCCGCACTGCCGCCCCAATCGAGCAGAAAATCACCAGGTTCCATTTCGGGCAGCAAATCAGCGGGGGTTGCAATCACCCGTTCGCGGAAGCGCTCATATTCGTGAAAGCGCCATTCCGTCCACACGAGCATTCCCCCCGGCTGAACCTGTTCCGCCAGCGATTTGATCAATGCTTCGCGCCGCGCCGCACCCGGTACATGATGCAGCAATCCGAACGCGCACACCAGATGATAACGATCCTGTTCGCTCAAGTCGGGCGGTTGTTCGATCAAATCACGCGCTTCGAGCGTCACCTGTGCGTATGCCGCAAGCGTGCGCCGCGCCGCATCGAGCAGTCCTTCGCTAAAATCGATCCCGTGATAAACGACGGGGAAGCGTTTCATCAAAAATGCGCCTAATCGCCCATTGCCGCAGCCAACATCAAGGACGCGCATCGCTTCCGCCGGAATCTGCATGTACGGCAGCAGCATGATCCAACCCTTCCACGCTCCGGCGCGGGTGACATCAAAATCGGCGGCGCACGCGGCGTAAAATTGGCGGTTGATCGTATTTAACGCATGAATAGTGTCATCATTCAAAGAAGCGTCCTCCGGCTCTGAGCGATTATAATGGATGTTCAAAGATGACAACGAAGGCAAACCCGATATGACTCATACCCTCAAGCGCGTGAATGTCAGTTCCGTGTTCAAAGTGGCATTCGTGATCAACATCGCCCTGTTGATCCTGATCGGATTTTTCACCATTCTCCTGCCGATCTTGACCTTCGGTTCGCTTTCACGGGTGATGGTCATCGGAGATGCGGACGCACGCGCGGCGCTGGACTTTATCGGCACGGCGGGGGCATTGAGCACGCTGTGCTTCTACCTCGTTTTCGTGGTGTTCGGCAGCGTGGTCGGCGCGGTTTATTTCGCCCTGATGGCATGGATCTATAACCTCACGTCCGGGTGGATCGGCGGCGTGAAAATTCAACTGATCGAAAACGGCGGCGATTTCTACGAAGAAATTGAACAGGATATCAAGACGAAACGCTCGTCGTACTAGAGCCGTATCGACCACACCGCGAGATCATAGCCGGTGCGCTGGAAACCAAGCCGCCGGTATAACCGCTGTGATCGTTCGTTGCTCAACTGCGTGTTGACCGTCATGGCAGGGACGCCGCGCCGCGTGAAGCGCCGCAGCACATCACCGACGAGCGCGCCGCCGATTCCGTTCGCTTGCACATTCGGGTTGACGGCTAAACGCGCCAGATGCGATCCATCAAAATAGACGGTGCTGATCTGATACCCGACGATGACGCCTTGAATCAGCGCGACCGTAGACGATGCCGCACCGCGCATCGCCTGCCGGATGTCGGTCAGCGTCATGCGCCACAGAGCGTCAAATGCTTGATGATCGATGGCGGTGATCGCTTCGATGTCGGCGGATTCCGAGGCGCGGATCGTGAGATTCGGCGGCGGGGGTTCAGACGGCGATTCCAGCGATTCACGGCGCAGTGTGACGATCCATTCCTGTTCCGCAAACCCGAGCGCGCCGAAAATTTCACTCAGCCATTCGCGCAGCATCAAAATAGCGACACGCTCCACTTGCAGCGCCCGCAAATCCAGCTTGAGGATGCTCCATAACGCATTCATGATCGGCATCGGCGGTGCATCATCAACAATGGTGGCGATACGTATCCAGCAGTCGCCGTCCACGGGTTCGGATGCGGCGATTGCGCCAACCAACCGCCGCCCTTCCCATGCCAGCAGCACCGTTGATTTCCCCGTGTCGAGCCATGCATCGGTATCATGCCAATCGAGATGCACATGCGACCGATAACTGCGATAGAGCAGTTCTCGCAAGTCCTGACGATAGCGGCGGTGATAGGGCATGATTTCGATACCGGTGCGCGGCGCGTCGTAGCGTGGTGGGATCATGAGCCGCGACGGCGCTCCCGCGTCCGCAGTGCATACGGCGGCGCTGTGATCACGCGCATCGTACACACTTCGTCATCCATCAAGCGCACCCGCACGCGCACATCAAGATCTTCAATCGCTTTGGAGATCGTGATCACGGTCGGCAGGCGGCGCAGATAGCGATAATCGAG
>CALBRY010000281.1 GCA_937927665.1 uncultured Chloroflexota bacterium | reverse complement strand
CTCTGCTTCGCTGATTCAGCGTAAGCTCGGACTAGGATACCCACGCGCCGCCCGCATCATGGATTTGATGCAGGAACTCGGCGTGATCGGTGAAGCGAAACCGGGCGGACGCAGCCGCGAAGTCTTAATCAAACCGGGGCGCGATCCGTTTAGAGATGTGATCGAAAAGCGGATGAAAAACAAAGGGAAACCCGCCGATAAGGGCGGTGAGAAAAACAGTCAGTAAGCAAAACGGGCGTTCACATGAGCGCCCGTTTTTTTGTTTATTGCACGGGTAGAATCAAGTTTGGCAGATCGACATTGGTACGGTTGACCGCCTTTGAAACCTCGTGCGCGGTCAGCGCGGGGGCTTCGAGCGGCTGAAGCAGATCGCGCAGCAAACCCGCGTCTTTTTCGCCGGTCAACAGCCAGCGGTCGTAATCCTCTGGTTTCAAAATGACAGGCATCCGATCATGATACTGCTGCATGAAGGGATTCGCGCTCGTCGTCAAAATGGTATACGTGCGGATTTCTTCACCCGTTTCAGGCTCTTTCCACACTTCCCACAAGCCCGCCGCGCCGATAAATGGCGAATCATTCCGGTAGATATAGAGCGGTTGTTTGCTCCCATCATCCAGCTTGCGCCATTCGTAGAAACCTGTCATCGGTACAATACAACGGCGGCGTTTGAATGCGGCGCGGAATGCGGGTTTTTCTTCCACCGATTCAGAGCGGGCGTTGATCATTTTCCCGCCCAGACTCATATCCTTCGCCCACGACGGGATTAAACCCCATCGGTAAAGGACAGCTTCACGCGGATTATCGTTGGTGATCACCGGTGCGCTTTGCGTCGGCGCGATATTAAAACGCGGCGCGAACTGCGGCACGGTAGTCAATTCAAACGCCTGTTGAAGCTGGTTTGGATCGGCGTTGATCACGTAGCGTCCACACATGACGAACGTCTCCCTCTATGCTAACGACGGCGGCGCTTATCCTCCGGGGTGCGACCGAGTTCAGCCACCTGCCGAAAGATTGCCAGCAGCGCCAGTGCCAAACCGAGCAAATCGCCCGTCTGGACGCGGTTCGGGCGTGCCAGCCCATTCTTGATGGTGTCATCTTCGGCAGAACGGTTATAGAAGTAAGCGGCAGCCAACCCGACAACCGTACCTGCGATTACGCCTAAAAGGTACGTTTGGTTGCGCCAATTACCCGCTTCTTCACTCTTGATCGGAAGATTGCTCATCGCTTGTTCCTCGGTTTTCCGGGCGCTCATCAAATACGCTGAAGATCGCCCTATCAATAGATGCCAGTCGAGCGTTAAGTGTGATGGAAGCCTTCGCCGCACGCGCACTAACATTCGTCGTGCGCTGCTCTATCGAGGCAGTCAGCCGTTCAAGCGCCATCATGGGCTTGGCGACGCCTTTGTTGACGCGTCCCATGCCGTATATCGCGACAACCATCAAAAAATAGATGGGTAGAAAGCACACAATCGCGGGACACAGAACGAAAATCAGCAGGAAGTCAGCAACCAGATCGGTCTGCCGTATATCCGGGAAGGTGGCGGTAGCGACAACCAGCGCCAAAATAACGATCAACGCGCCGATAAAGGGCAGCCAAATCGCCCGCCGCGCTGCGCCGCGCAAGGTGCGCATCTGCGCTTTTTCGTCGAGGATCGGGACAGACTGGGGAAGGGTCATACGCATCCTAACCGTGTGGAGCGGTCACGTTTGATCGCATTATACAGCGGCTCAACGCCTCGGCAAGCACTGTCTCGTAGAAGTGTGCAAAAATGGGTAAACTAGGGGGTATGTTTATACGACAAGATGAAACAGTCACGATGAACCCAAACCTATTAATCGCACCGCGTGTGCAAGCGGCGCTTCAGAACAATGCGCCTGTTGTCGCGCTTGAATCAACCCTGATCACGCACGGACTCCCCTATCCCACCAACGTCGAAACCGCACTCGCCATGGAACGCGCTGTCGAAGAAGCAGGCGCGACGCCCGCGACGATCGCCATTATCAATGGACGAATGACGGTTGGGCTTTCGCATGATGAAGTCGATAACCTCGGTCAGAAACCCACAGGAAGCGTGCGTAAAGTCAGCCGCCGCGATCTCCCGATCTCGGTCGGCTTGGGCGAAACCGGCGCGACCACTGTCGCCGGAACGATGATCATCGCGCACATGGCAGGAATTCGCGTGTTTGCGACGGGCGGCATCGGCGGCGTACATCGCGGCGCACCGTATGATGTTTCTGCTGACTTATACGAACTCGGCAGGACGCCGGTTGCAGTTGTCTGTGCAGGCGCAAAATCAATCCTTGATCTACCGCTGACGATGGAAGTTTTGGAGACGCAAGGTGTCCCGGTGATCGGCTACGGCACATACGAACTTCCGGCGTTTTATACTCGCTCGTCCGGGATCGCGCTTGATGCATGCGTTGATACACCAGAAGGCGCCGCGCAGGTAATCCGCGCCTTGTTCGCACTCAACTTGCAGCAGGGGATCGTGTTCGCTGTCCCTGTGCCGGAAGCGGACGCGATGTCCGCCGAAGCCGCCGAGCGCGCCATCAATCAAGCGACTGCCGAAGCCGAAGCACAAGGCATCCACGGCAAAGCGGTTACACCATTTCTGCTGGCACGCGTCGCGGAAATCACCAAAGGCGAATCACGCAGGGCGAATACCGCGTTGTTGATCAACAATTCGCGGGTCGCAGCACAAATCGCGCTGTCGTTGAGCAAAGCGAATTAAACTGATGCGTATACGCGTACACGGGCGCGCGCCGCTGAGCGGTATTTATCAACCGGGCGGGAATGCCAATGCCGCGCAAGCGCTCCTTGCTGCTGCGCTGCTGACCGATGCGCCCGTTACCCTTCACAACATGCCGCACACGCTGTCTACGCGGGCGATGTTCGATGCTGCCGGAGCGCTCGGCGCGGCAGTCGAATGGCATGAGCACGAGTCATCGGTGATGGTGAGCGGCGCGCAGATCACACGGCGCGTCTTATCGCACACCGATTCAGATGTCTCGCTGGCGGCAATCCTGTTTCTGCCGCCGCTGCTCATGCGCCGCCGCCATGTGCGCCTTGAAGTTGATTTTCCGATCAACCGCATCCGTCCACACTTGGAAGCAATGCGCGATCTTGGGATTGATGTCGTCGCTTCAGCGGGAGCGGTCGATTTCAAAGCGGCAGAATGGGATAAAAAAGACATTCTACTCACACAAGCAAGTGTGACAGCGACAGCGCTGGTATTGATGCTCGGTGCGGTGTTCGGCAAGCAAACGATTATCCATAACGCCGCTTGTGAGCCGCATATTCAAGAACTGGCGCTGATGCTTTCGGTCATGGGCGCGAAAGTGGAGGGGATCGGTTCGAATGTCGTAACCGTTCACGGCACACCTGAACTCGGCGGAGCTGACGTCACCATACGACCGGATCATATTGAAACGGCGAGCGTCGCGGCAATTGCCGCGATGTCCGGCGGACGCATTCAAATCAGCGGCGTTCGCACCGATGACTTACGGATGATCGCCAAGATATTCTGGCGGCTCGGCATTCAAACCGATCTGGACGATACGACGATCTTTATCCCTAAACATGAGTCGCTGGTCGTCAGCAACCGCGAAGAAGATGTTGATTCATCAATTGAAACTGCTCCTTGGCCCGGATTTCCGTCCGATCTTGTTTCCGTCGCAACAGTGATCGCCACGCAAGCGCGGGGAACGTCGCTCATTCACGAAAAGATGTTTAATAATCGCCTGCTGTTCGTGGATAAACTCAAAGCGATGGGCGCGCAAATTGTGTTGTGCGATCCTCACCGCGCGATTGTGATCGGCAAAACGCCGCTGCGCGGAATCTACATGGATTCGCCGGATGTGCGCGCCGGAATCGGCATGTTGGCGGCAGCATTGGTTGCGGATGGCGAGTCGGTGATCGACAATGCGCAGGCACTTGAGCATACTTTCGCAGGCGTGCTTGAGAAGCTGAAAGCGCTCAACGCGGGGATTACGATCGAATGAGCACATCAGCCACCCCCACACGCCAGTTGATCAACGTAAACGGAAACTCCCTTTCGGAGATTGTGATCGGTGAAGGCTTGCCAATCTTGATGCTGCACGGTTGGGGCGCAAGCGCCGATCTGATGCTGCCGCTGGCGAAATCACTCGCGCCGCTCGGCTATCAATGTTTGATTCCCGACCTCCCCGGCTTTGGCGAATCCGCGCCGCCGCCGGAGGCATGGGATACGATTCAGTATGCTGAGTTGATGCTGGCATATCTTGACGCGCATTCGATTCAGCGCGCCTTTTTGATCGGTCATTCGTTTGGCGGGCGCATCAGCTTGGTACTGGGTGCGGATCATGCTGATCGGGTGGTCAAGATGGGATTATTCAACAGTGCGGGCATACCGCCGCGCCGGTCTCTATCAAGCCGCGTTCGGCTCACACTGTACAAAGCCGGACGGGATTGGCTCGCCGCGCTGGGAGCAAAATCGATTTCGGAGCGACTTCGTTCATGGTATGGTAATCGCTATGGTTCGACCGATTATCAGACAGCAGGCGCGCTCAAAGAGACATTCCTCAAAGTGGTCAACGGCGATTTAAGCTCGTATGCTTCACGGGTGAGCGTGCCGACTCTGCTGCTGTGGGGCGAAAACGACGCCGATACGCCGCTCTGGCAGGCTGAAACGCTCAAGAAACTGATCCCGGACGCCGGATTGATCACATTCCCTGACGCGGGTCATTACAGCTACCTCGAAAAGCCTGCCGATTCCGTTCGCATTCTCCATTATTTCTTCAGCCACGACTCATGATTGAAATTCTGATTATCATCATCGCCGCTGTGTGGGCGATCGGAACGTGTGTGCGCGTCTATCGTCAGGCGCGGTTCTTTCAGATCGAAGAATACATGAATCTGCGCTATGTGCGCTGGGTACTCGCATCGCGGACGCGCTGGTTGATCAACCGCACGCTGATCGCATGGGGAATCGGCGCGATTTTCAGCTTCATGTTCTCCGAAGCACCCGACGGATTTTTACCCGGTGCGATCGGGATCATCACCGCGATGATCGCTGTATTCCCGCCGGACGAAGGGGAAATCAAGAAGAAATTCCGTGCGACGGCACGCGCAAAACGACTGCTCGGTGCATCATTCGCCGCCGCGATTCTGTTCATCGTGATTGGTTCACTGCTGGCGAACAACGCCCTCAGCGAAAGCGCGCCGGAAATCCGCGTGATTGTACAGGGCATGATCGGATTCGCTGCGTTTTTGCTTGCGCCTATCTGGTTGATAATCGGCAATCTGCTGATGACGCCGGTCGAAGCGGCATTCAGAGCACGTTTTATCGCTAAAGCAGGCGCTGTATTGGCAGAAATCAACCCGGTGGTGATCGGCATCACCGGAAGTTATGGCAAGACCACAACCAAGACATTTCTCACCCATATCTTGAATGGACGCTACAAGGCATACCCGACACCGAAAAGCTACAACACGCTGATGGGCGTGTGCATCGCCATCAACAACGATTTAGCAAACGATCACAGCGTCGATTACTTCATTTGCGAAATGGGCGCGTATATCCCCGGCGAGATCAAGCGCTTGTGTGACCTGACTCACCCACAGATCAGTATCGTCGTCGAAGTAGGACCGCAGCATCTTGAGCGTTTCGGCACACTGGAAAATACCGCCGCCGCCAAATACGAAATCATCAAAGAACTGCCGCCGGATGGAGTTGGAGTATTTAACTGGGACAATCCGCAGATTCGCGAAATGGTCGAACGCGGCTATCCAGAAACACGGCTGACGGTCAGCCGCACGGTTGATCCTGCTCATGTGAAAAACGCCATACCCCGCTTCGTCGCATCCGAGATCGTCGAATCGCTTGACGGGTTGACGTTCCGCGTCACGGATACGCTGACAAGCGATACAGAACTGTTTTCCGCGCCGCTGTTAGGTATTCACAACGTCACCAATATTCTGCTGGCGACCGCCGCCGCCGTGCATGAGCGGATGACTCTCCGCGAGATTGCGCGCCGCGTGCGTGACCTTAAACCCGCCGAAAGCCGCCTTGTCGCCCGAACCTCACCAGAAGGCATCACGATCATCAATGATGCCTACAGTGCTAATCCCACCGGAATCGTGAGCGCGCTTGCAGTGCTTGGCATGTATCAAACTGGGCGAAGGCTGTTGATCACACCCGGAATGGTCGAGCTTGGCGACTTGATGGAGCGCGAAAATACCCGTCTGGGCGAAATCGCCGCGCAGCATGCGACGGATGTGATTCTCGTCGGCAGCAAGCAGACCGAACCGATCCTCAATGGGCTGCGGGGAGCGCAGTTTGCGGCGGATCATATCCATGTTGTCGAGACTCTTTCCGAAGCAGTGGCGTGGTATCAGCGCAACTTAAGTGCAGGCGATACCGTATTGTTTCTCAACGATCTACCGGATACATATTCGGTTTGAGGGGGAACAAACTTTGACTGATACCGTGAGTGCCGTGATCGCCTCGCTGGCGCTGATTGCGGTGACTTTTCTCTCGATTGTCCCGATCTTGCCGACGCCGATCATGGCGTGGGTAATCGCGTTCGCCTTCGCTTGGGCAACCGATTTTCAGGTGGTCTCCCTGCTTTCGATCGGGATTATCACCGTGATTGCGCTCGCCGCCACGTTGAACGATTTTTGGCTGCCGCTTATTGGTATCAAGACTGAGGGCGGATCGTGCGGCGCGGCGGTCGGCACGATGATCGGCGGCGTTGTGGGAACGATGATTATTCCGATCCCGATCATCGGTACGCTGATCGGTTCAGTGGTCGGCGCAGTTTTGTTTGACGCCATTGGTCGGCGCAATCTGCAGCAATCAAGCGGCGCGGCGGTTTACGCCACCAAGAATTTTGTGTATGGCATCGTCGTCCGCATCATTGGCACGGCATTGATTACGGCTGTGTTTTTCGGCGCACTGCTCATCGGCTGATCGATTGCCCGTTGATCTTGCGGCGATGTGGGGTATGCTTTCCCGCGTTCAACACGGGAAAGCTCGTTCCTCCCATCGAACGCGGAGCATTGAGACATGAGCAGCAAACGTAAAACGGTCATCGGAGTTGTTTTTGGCGGGCGCAGTGTCGAGCACGATGTTTCGGTTGTCACCGGACATCAGATCATGCGCGCCTTTGATCCGGAACGCTACGAGATCATCCCCATTTACATCACACGTGACGGCAAATGGTACACCGGTGAACCTCTAAACGATCTCAAGAGTTTTCGGAATGAGGTTGTCAGCCTTGCGGGTGTCCTCCCCGTAGCGCTTTCTCCGGCGACTAATCATCACGGCTTGATCATCAACCCAACCGCAGCAGGCTTGTTTGCCAAAAGCACGATTAAACGACTGGATGTGGTGTTCCCCGCCATTCACGGATCACATGGTGAAGATGGCACGCTTCAGGGATTGTTAGAATTGGCGGATATTCCCTACGTCGGATGTGGGGTCATGGCATCGGCAATCGCCAACGATAAGCTGATGACCAAGACTGTTCTCAAGGCGCATGGGATTCCGATGGTCGATTCGGTCAGCTTTACACGCAGCGAATGGGATGCCGATCCTGATCGGATCATTCATCTCATCGAATCAACCCTGCCTTACCCATTTTTCGTGAAACCCGTCACACTCGGTTCGAGCATCGGGATCACCCGCGCAACCGATTCAAGTATGCTGCGCTCATCAATCACGATCGCGGCAAATCTCGACCGCCGCATTATGGTTGAACGCGCTGTTAACCATCCGATTGAGGTCAACGTCAGCATTATCGGTGATGATCGCGGTTATCAAACCTCGGTGCTGGAACAACCCGTCTCGTGGGAAGAGTTCCTGACCTATGAGGAGAAATATCTACGCGGCGGAGAAGGCATGAAAAGCGCCGAGCGCATTATTCCCGCGCCGATTGGCGATGAACTGACGGCACGCATTCAGGATTACGCCAAACGTGCATTTGCCGCAATCGATGGACGCGGCATTGCTCGACTCGATTTTATGATCCAGCGTGATGACGACACGGTCTTTCTGAACGAAATCAACACGATGCCGGGATCACTCTCATTCTATTTGTGGGTTGAAAACGGTATGCAACCGCGTGATCTGGTCGTCAAATTGGTCGAATTGGCGCAAGATGCCCACGCCGAAAAACGCCGCAGTACCTACGATTACCAGACGAACTTGATCGCGGTGACGGCACAGCGCGGCTTAAAAGGCGTCAAAGGGGCGAAGAAACCCGCAAGCACAAGTTAGCTGATTAGCGCATCTGGGCGGTTGTGACTAGAATAGCAAACTATATTGTCTGCGCTTGCTTCGGAGAATTGCGACGTGCGTCGTTGGCTAATCAAGACAAGCATTGTGGCATCATTGTTCCTCGCAGCAGGATGCAGCGGTGGGACGGCAATCGTCAGCGTTCCAACGGGACGCCCGATCATACCAACGCGCTCCCTACCGACGGCAAGCAGTACGCCGACCGTTTCGCCAACAGCATTACCGACTGAAACATTCACCGCGACGGAAACCATACAATCGCCCGAAACGTCTACGCCTTCACCAACCGTTCCGGTCAGCACCCCGACTGCTTCACTCACGGTTCAACCTTCCGAAACGGCAGTTATAACGATTACGGCAACTCCCAGCCCAACCAGCATTCCAATCACCTACCTTGCGGAAACAACCGCATACCAAGCGCCAGAGATCGCCGGAAGCGTGACTTTTTCCAATGCAGGAACAGGGACAATTTCCGATGATTCGCCTGCTGTTGTCTACAGGTACGACGGCACAGCAGGACAGACAATCAATCTATCTCTGACAACATCCGGCGGCAATCTCGATCCGCTGCTGCTGGTGCTTACGAGCAAGGGCGAAGAACTCGCCCGCAATGATGATGTTTCCGCCGATCTGCGCGATTCTGGCATCAACGGACTCAAACTCCCCGAAGATGATGTTTATTACATCGTGGTGACGCGCTATCTCGGTCGATACGGCTTCAGCGAAGGTGAGTACGTCCTCACGGTCAGTGAAAACGCTGGCGATGAGGAATTCGGGTTCTTCAGCGAACGGTTGGCGCTCGATCAATCCGTTGAAGGCAGCTTGAGTGATGATCGCGAGGTGAGCTTCTACACATTCCGCGCCAATGCGGGCAACGTGATCGATGTGGAAATGTCCACGCTTACAGGCGATCTCGATCCCTATCTGGGATTAACGGATAACCTCGGCAACCTGTTGATCACCGATGACGACATTGGCGGCAGTTCGGTCAATTCGCTGATTGATGACTTTATCATCCCACGTAACGGTTATTACACATTGGTCGTGACGCGCTACAACGGGGGTGATCAACTTGAGGGCGGCGATTATCAACTGAGTCTGCGCCTCGAAAGTCGGGACGGATTGAGCGGCGAATTTGCGATTGACGCGATCCTTGATCCACAAAACTCGCGCACAATCCGCGCAGACAGCCGCCTACTCGCCGGTTATGTTCCCGGTGATATGCTCGACGAGAACGGTCGAGAGCTGCGCCTGCAAGCGTTGATCACGTTTATTCTTCCGCCGGAATTGAGCGCAAATCAGATCACGGACGCATCACTCGAGTTTGGTCCGTGCTACCTCCTCGGCGATGGATTGGAGGTTCTCGGGGATTTAACCATTTATCAAGATAGCTACGGACGGTTGGATCAAGAGCGAGATTTCACCCGACCGATAGCAGGTGCGCGCATTATCGCAACACGCAGCACCTGTGATCCGCTCGATATAACCGATGTGGTACGCGAAACGCTTGATTCTGGCGCTGATCAAGTGCAGTTACGGTTCACTTTCCGAAACCTTGAGGCGAATGAACAGGCGGATCAGCTTCGGATCACCGATCCGCGCCTGCGAATCACATTCAACCCGTAATCAAATCAACCCGTCAATCTCGACGTACGAAGCGATACCCGATTCCATATTCACTTTGAATATAGGTCGGGTTCTTCGCGTCCGGTTCGATTTTGCGCCGCAGATGCGAAACATAGATGCGCGGGTAATGAAATTCCCGCGTGTACTCATACCCCCACACATTTTCGAGTAACTGTTGAAACGTCAGCACTTGCCCCGAATGCTGAATCAGCAGCACCAGCAGCTTAAACTCGGTTGGCGTAAGGCGGACTTCTTCACCATCGATCGTCACACGCCGTGTAGGAATATCAACCGACAAAAACCCGTCGTTGTAACCTTTGAGTTGTTCGCGCTCATTATCATAAGCACGCGCGCGGCGAAGCAGCGCACGCACACGGGCGCGAAATTCCTGATTTCGCAGCGGCTTAATCATGTATTCATCCGCGCCGATATTCAGCCCATTGACGATGTCTTCTTCGCTCACTGCCGAGGCGGTCATCATCAAGATCGGAACGTCCGAAAGCTCACGGATGCGCTGGCAAACGGTACGACCATCCATCATCGGCAGCGCAACATCAAGGATCACGAGATTGGGCTTGCTGCTGTGAAACAGACGCAGTCCTTCCAGCCCATCATTTGCCGTTACAGGCTCATAGCCACTCAACTGGAGTTCTCGCTGCAAGAGCCGCGATAATTCCCGGTCATCTTCAATTACCAGAACACGTGCGGTCATCGTCTCCCCCAGCCTTTGCAGTTCGCATTGATGGTATACTTATGTGACGTTCAAACTAGCGCACTTTGCTGTACACCGCAAGCCCTTCCTTCACACTGGTGATAAACGCCTCACCTATGCTATCCTGTTGCGCCATTATCAACCGCAGGAGTTCTCCATACATGGCAGCCATCGGATATATTGGTCTTGGCATCATGGGCGCGTCGATCACGCGCAACCTCATGAAAGCGGGACATACGCTTGTCGTTCATAACCGCAGTCGCGCGGTTGTTGATCAACTTGTTAGCGAAGGCGCGCGCGCTGCTTCAAGTCCTGCCGAGGTTGCCGCGCAGGTGGAGTTTGTGTTCACCAATCTCCCCGACTCGCCGGATGTCGAAAAAGTCGTCCTCGGAAAAGACGGAGTCATCGAAGGCGCACATTCGGGGTTAATTTATATAGACAACAGCACGATCAAGCCGGAAACGGCGCGAATGATCGCGGCTGAACTCGAAAAGACCGGGGTAGAAGCCCTTGACGCGCCTGTAAGCGGTGGGGATGTCGGCGCGCGTAATGGGACTCTTACGATTATGGTGGGCGGTAAACCCGAAGTTTTCGAGAAAGCAGTCCCAATTTTTGCCGGAATGGGCAAATCGTGGGTTTTGGTCGGTGATGCGGGTGCAGGGCAAATCGCCAAAGCGTGCAACCAGATCATCACCGGAGCGCAGATGGTCGCGATGGCGGAAGCATTGATCACCGCGCAAAAAGCGGGTGTCGATCCCCGCCGCGTGGTTGAGGCGATCAAAGGCGGTGCCGCGCAAATGTGGTCGCTCGATGTAAAACCACCTCGCTTGTTTGCCGGGAACCGCGCGCCGGGGTTCAAAGCGTATATGCAGCACAAGGACTTGGGGATCGTGCTCGACACGGCGCGCACGTACAGCATCCCACTGCCCATGACAGCACTTCTGCACCAATTGTTCACCACCATGCTCGATCAAGGTGATCGTGAACTCGATAACAGCGCCGTGATTACTGTGTACGAAGCAATGTCCGGTATCCATCTGGTAGAAAACGATAAGCCGGAAAATGCTGATCAGCAGAAATGATCAATCAACATGAAGGAACGACTTCAGAAATTAATGGCACAGGCGAACATCGGCTCACGCCGCGCCAGTGAAGAATACATCTTACAGAGGCGCGTGCGCGTCAATGGAGAAATTGCGACACTCGGTGATAAAGCCGACCCCGATGTCGATGTGATCGAATTCGATGGACAGCGGTTGACGTTCGAAAATCGCAAGATTTATATCGCCTTGAACAAGCCGCTGAACGTGCTCACGACTTCTCAACCGCATCATACGGATGATCGGCGTACGGTGATGGATCTTGTCCCGACGCGTGATCAACATATGTTCACGATCGGGCGGTTGGATGCGGATAGCGATGGGCTGGTCATTCTCACCAACGATGGCGAAATGGCGAATAAGCTGGCACACCCGCGTTTCCGTCACACCAAGACCTATCGTGTTGTGGTGGAAGGGCTGCCAACCTCCGAAACAGTCGAAAAATGGATGCGCGGCGGCATTTTCTTGAGTGACGAGGATGGAGTAACTTCTCCCTGCTACGTTCGTATCACCAAAGGTGGCGCAAGAGAAAGCGTCCTCCGTATTGTGATGGTGGAAGGGAAGAAGCGGCAGATTCGCCGTGTGGCAGCAATTCTCGGTCATCCGGTGCTGTCCCTTCGTCGCATCGCGTTAGGAATGTTGGAGTTGGGCGAACTAAAACCGGGTGAATGGCGCGAGCTTCGCCCGCAAGAAGTAAGCCTGCTTCAGTCAAAAGCGCCGGAATACGGTGATATTCCGCGTGCGCGTCGCCCACACTCTGATAGTTCAAGCTTCGGCAGAGATGAGTCCGATGAACGCCCGCGCCGCCGCCCTGCTACCGGCGGAACATATACGGAACGCCCACGCCGCGCACGCCCGGACGATGAAGAAGCACGCGATCTGCCGCCTCGTCGTCCGCGCCGCGAAGGTGAAGCAGAACGTCCGCGCCGCCCGCGCTCAACCGTAATTAACC
>CALBRY010000280.1 GCA_937927665.1 uncultured Chloroflexota bacterium | reverse complement strand
GCCTGCCGATGCGATCGAACGGTGGGTGCGTGCCTTCGCGCCGCGCCCCGGCACGTTGACCTATTGGGAAGGCAAACTGATCAAGGTGATCAGCGGTGCGGCGGAGAACGGATCAGCGCCGCCGGGGAAAGTGATCGAACACGAAGGACGGCTCGCCATTGGAACAGGCGACGGGCTGTACCTACCGACTCGCCTCCAAATCGAGGGCAAGAGCGCGGTAAGCGCGGCGGAGTTCATGCGCGGCTACCCTGCCATTCTTGGCGCGCAGTTGGGCTAAGATGCGCTACAACACCCGCACACGTGTTTATCCCGTTGATCCCGTCAATCCCGCGCCGGGGATTATCGCCATCGCTGCCCACGCCATCCGTGACGGGCGGTTAGTCGCTTTCCCGACCGAAACGGTTTATGGTTTAGGCGCGGATGCGACCCGTATTGAAGCGATCGGGCGCATTTTCGCCGCCAAGCAGCGCCCCACGACTGACCCGATCATCGTTCATATCGCCACCTTCGAACAGCTTGATCAGGTCGCGGTAGAAATTCCGCCGATTGCCCGTCAGCTTGCGGATCGATTCTGGGCGGGTGCGCTGACGATGATCCTAAAACGAAGCGATCATATTCCGGCGATTGTATCCGCCGGACGGGAAACGGTTGCGGTACGCATGCCAAGTCATCCGGTCGCCCAAGCGTTGATCAGGGCGGCAGGTGTACCCATCGCCGCGCCGAGCGCGAACACATTCAGCCGACCGAGCGCGACAACTGCCGCGCATGTGCTGGACGATCTCGACGGGCATGTAGATGTGATTCTCGACGGCGGCGCAGCGCGCATCGGATTGGAATCGACCGTGATCGATCTCACGCTCGATGTGCCAACCGTGTTACGTCCCGGCGGGGTTACGCTCGAAGCCCTCAGAACCGTGATCCCGAATGTAGAAACACGCGAACGTTATATTGATGTTGAAACAGGCGAAGCCGCCGCTTCTCCCGGCGAAATGCTCAAGCATTACGCGCCGAATGCCCGCCTTTTACTCATCGACGGGGATGCGACAGCCGCCAATGCACGCATTCGTCAGCTTGCGGCGGAATTTTCCGCAAAGGACGAGCGCGTCGGCATTCTTGCACCGGATGAAGAAACTGCCCTGTTTGCCGGGTCGAGCGCAAAAGTAATTGGCATCGGCTCACGGGATGATCTCGCGCAAATTGGGGTGGGATTATTCGGCAGTATTCGCCGGATTGATGCCGCAGAAGTGGATGTGATATTGATTCGTTCGCTGCCGCGCGAAGGATTGGGTGCGGCGATCTGGGATCGGCTGGTGCGCGCCGCTGAAGGGCATGTGATTTACGTGTGAGCGAGGAATCAAAAAGGGAGGGTTTCCCCTCCCCTGCTTGCTCATTTAGTAACCGAGAACACCAACGACCGAACGAACCGCATTCGCGCTCACTTCGAGCATCGCTTTTTCGTTGTCGTTCAACTGCATTTCGAGAACTTTTTCGACGCCGGACTTGCCGAGGATCGCCGGAACGCCGATGTACAAACCATCGTAGCCATATTCACCCTTCAGCAGCACCGCCGACGGGATTACACGCTTCTGATCGCGCACAATCGCTTCGACCATTTCTGCCGCCGCTGCACCGGGGGCGTACCACGCGCTCACGCCGATTAAGCCGACGATTTCGCCGCCACCCTTGCGGGCACGGTTGATGATCGCATCCAGCTTATCCTGCGGAATCAGTTCAGTGACCGGAATACCTGCCACCGAAGTATGACGCGGGAGCGGAACCATCTCGTCACCATGACCACCGAGAACCAAGCCGTGAACATCACGCACGCTCACGCCGA
Source organism: uncultured Chloroflexota bacterium (assembly GCA_937927665.1). Taxonomy (GTDB): domain Bacteria; phylum Chloroflexota; class Anaerolineae; order Aggregatilineales; family Phototrophicaceae; genus Flexifilum. The sequence continues at coordinate 10,831 of CALBRY010000280.1, read as the reverse complement.
GTTCCATCGCAATGAATGCCTTGTAACGCGCGGTGTCGAGCGCACCCGCCATACCGACGACGCGGTTGGACGGGAAACCACTCTCATGCAGCGCGACATGGCACATGGCATCCAGCGGGTTGCTGACGATCACGAGGATCGCATTCGGGGAATGCTGCGCGACCTGACGGGCAACATCGCCCACGATCGCCTGATTGGTCTGAACGAGTTCGTCGCGGCTGGGGAATGTGCCATCCGGTTTCTTGCGGCGCGGTACACCTGCCGTGATCACAACGACTTCAGAACCAGCGGTGAGTGCATAATCCGCGCCGCCGCTCATCGCCACATCGTAACCCAAAACCGGGAAACTCTCAGCGAGATCGAGTGCCTTACCCTTAGCCATGTTACCGGGCGGATCGCCCGCAATATCAATCAAAACCACATCGCCGACTTCACGGCTGGCGAGCCAGTGTGCGCATGTCGCGCCGACATTACCAGCGCCTACGACCGTAATTTTGCTGCGTCCCATGCTGTTTGGTACTCCTACTATTTGTGAAATAACGCATCAACAAGCGGGTATAGCATATCACCGTGCGGTTGATCCGCAAGTGACGTAAATGTGCTTCATAACGTGTCGGATTTCGCGTTTGCATCCGGTGTAACATCGCCCAGATGTTCCGTTGTCGCCGTGCCAACGAGCTTATGCACTGCGCCGTCTGTTTCGATGATCGTCACCGAAGTATTCGAAAGCGGGCTGTGCCCTGCGGCGTGATCGCCTTCAAAAAGCTTGAGCAGCAGTGTACGGATCGTGCCGCCGTGCGAAATAATGACGACTTCGCCTTCAGGGTGTTTTGCGGTGATATCCAGATATGCCGCATACGCCCGATTTTGCAGCATTAAACGCGATTCGCCGTTCGGCGCGACAAATCGCATATACTCCTGTTTCATTCGTACTGCCTCATCGGGAAACTTTTCGGTAATTTCCGCAAGCGTCAGCCCTTGAAAGTCACCCAGATTGAGTTCACGCAGACGTGCATCCTCAACCACGCCGAGGTTGTGTTGTGCGGCGATCACCCGTGCGGTTTGGGCAGCACGCTGTAAATCGCTGGAATAAATCGCGGTGATCGGGCGATCCTTTAGGTGCGATGCGAGCGCCACCGCCTGCATTTGACCGGTACTGTTCAGGGGAATATCCGCCATGCCCTGCCAGCGTCCGCTCGCGTTCCAGTCAGTTTCGCCATGCCGGATCAGTAGAATTCGGGTCGTCATTCCATCCTCATGCGTGTCATAGGGTTGACGTGCCGCTGCGTAGGCGGCACAATTGATGCTTAGTGTAGCGCAGTTTCGAGACGCAGAGGCGCAATTCTGTGTATAACGATAAGAATTTCAAAACCGCACATCCGCTGACGTTTGGCTTATCGATGGTTGCGGGCATCGGTGTCATTTTGATGATCACAGCGCTGGCTGTTGGCGTAATTCAGCCAAACGCGAACAGCTATGTTATTGGTATGCTGCTCGTTGGCGGGCTGGCATGCTTCGTTGTTGGTGTGGGCGGCTGGTTGAGCGTCGTTCGTCCGTTCACTCATTTCGATGACATCACGAAACCCATCGAAGACGATCACGGGCATGGACATGCAGCACTTCCGGCGCTGACCGATGAACACGGTCACCCGATCGCAGCGGTCGATGAGAGCGCCGCCGAGACACACGGCACGGGGCATCACTAATCGCGTGACTAAATCTGCTGTTCCGCAGCAGCAGCCCGCTGCTGACACGGTGACAGGCACGGTGATCGCAGGGGGCGATCCGCCGCGTGAGGTGCTGCTGATTGGCATTGAACCACCCAGCGATCGGCACATAATCGCCTCCGGAATGCTGATCGCACGCTGTGGCATTCGTTTTCTTGGCAAGCCGCATCTGTCGATTGTGCCGGGGTTAGTCGCAGTCGATTATGGTACATTTCTCACCGGAGAAGCGGCATGGGAGTTCCTGACGAAAGGGAGTAACCTGTATCCACGCGCCGAGGTTTTTGGATTCCGCAACGATGGCGTGGAGGATATGCGGTACGTCAAGACCCTTGATTTTGCTTTGCAATACGAGCTTTTGATTTACGATTCGCCCTTAGCGACTGTGCCGGTAGCCAAACCATCCGCATTGATTGCGCCCGCCGATGTTGAAATCGCGCCGCGCTTGACACAATCGCTCTCACGCTTCACCACATTGGCGGCATGGGAGTCCGCACTATGACAAACGATCTCGATACTGTATTTGATGATTCATGGGGTGAAGACCACCGCTCCGGCATGGTTGCCGTCGTGGGTCGCCCAAATGTTGGCAAGTCTACATTGATGAACCGCATCATTGGCGAGAAGATCGCCATTGTCAGCCCAAAGCCGCAGACCACGCGCAAACGCCAGCTTGGTATTTTCACAACCGACGCCGCGCAGATCATTTTTATTGATACGCCCGGTTTGCACGCACCGCAGCACAAGCTCGGTGAGGTGATGGTTAAAGAAGCCGAAGCATCACTGCACGACGCCGATGTAATTCTCGTCGTGATGGATGTGAGCAAGCTGCCGAGCGACGGTGAGCGAATCGTTTCGTAGCGAATCGCCGCGATGCGCGGGAGTACCCCTGTCATCGTGGCGCTGAACAAATCCGATCTCCTAGACGAAACGACGCGGAGCTCCTATATTGTCGCCAGCGCCGACTTGTTCCCATATGCGCGTACCCATCTGGTCAGTGCGACCGAAGGAACAAACGTCGAGGAGTTAGTCACACACCTGATCGAAAGTCTGCCGCTTGGACCGCGCTATTACCCGCGTGACCAGATCAGCGAAGCGAATAACCGCTTTTTGGCGGGCGAAACTGTCCGCGAAAAGATCATGATCCTGACCGAACAGGAAATCCCGCATGCGGTGGCTGTTGACGTGGAAAGCTATCAAGAACGCGAAGATGGCACACATTACGTCAGCGCAGTGATCTATGTCGAACGTGATTCGCAAAAAGGAATCGTGATCGGCAAGGGCGGCGAAATGATCAAGCGGATCGGCAGCGAAGCGCGGACAGATCTCGAACGTGCGACAGGATCGCGTATCTATCTCGATCTGCGCGTGAAAGTTCTCAAGGACTGGCGCAAGGATGACAAGCTGATGACTCGTCTCGGCTACCGTCCGCCTAAAGAAGAAGAATAACGCTTAACGCTCAGGCGGTGGCGTGGGTGATGAAGCTTGCAGTAGATAATCCCGCGCCGCCTGTGAGTCCGCCGCAATTTGAGCGATCAGCGCCTCAATTCCACTGAATTTCTGCTCGGCACGCAGCCGCTTTTCAAACGTAAATGTGAGCGTTTCACCGTAAATAGCGCGGTCAAAATCGAGCAGATGGACTTCAACCGTCATCCCCTGCCCTTCAAACGTCGGGCGATAGCCGATGTTCGTCACCGCCATGTGACGCTCGCCGTTAAGATATGTCCATCCGGCATAAACACCCGTCGCGGGGATCACAAGGTCTTGCCATACCGCCACATTTGCCGTCGGGAAACCAATTTTGCGACCGCGCTGCTCACCTTGCACGATTTCACCCGTAACACGGTAAGAACGTCCGAGCCAATCCCGCGCCTGCTCGACATCGCCCACGCTCAACGCCTCGCGAATGCTCATGCTGCTGATTTTTTCGCTGCCGCCGTCGCGCACCAGATCAAACACACGCACCGCGAAACCCTGTTCCGCGCCGCGTGCGCGCAAAAACTCGACATTCCCTTCGCGCTGGTATCCGAGCGCAAAATCCGCCCCGACCGTGAGTTCGATCATCTTCAGCCGTTCCACGAGTGAGTTCACAAACGCGGCGGCGCGCACCTGCCGAAATTCATCGTTGAATGCCAGCGTGACAACTTGATCGACGCCAAGATCACCCATCAACTGCGCCCGTTCTTCCGGGGTCGTCAAATAATAACGTCCGGTGATCCCGCGCAAAACCGCGTCGGGATGCGGGTAAAACGTCAGCACCACCGAAAGCGCATTCGCCGCCCGCGCTTTTTCGACCAATGCCCGGATCAACTGCTGATGCCCCCGGTGCATTCCATCGAATACGCCAATCGTGACCATCGACGGCTGTGAAAGCGTGACCAGCTCTAAATCGTAATGGTGCTGCATTCGTCCTCAATCCTCTACCGCGCTGTTAAATACTCTTGAAGGGTAAGCCATCCCGTGTCTTACGTCCAAAATGGCGATAAGGGTATTCACATGATTGTAGCCCATCACGCGAGCGGTATCCGCCTGTTCCGGCACGGGGATCGCGCGCCCATGCTGGATTTCTTGTACCTGAAAATCGCTTAATGTTATGGACGGCACATCGGGAAAAGCATCTCTAGGGGTTATCAAATAATCACGGGGATCGGCATCAAGCAGCGTATCGAGCGCGACCGCATTTGTGAGCGAAAACGCACCGCTGCGGGTACGGATCAAGCCGCTCAAGTGTGCGCCGACGCCGAGCGCTTCACCAAGATCAAACGCGAGGCTGCGAATATACGTTCCGGCGCTGCACCGCACATCGATTACTGCTTCAGGAGATATCCACTCGCGCAGCGTGAGTTCATCAATGGTGACGCGGCGCGGCGCACGTTCGACCTCAACCCCACTGCGTGCGAGATCGTAGAGTTTTTTGCCGCCGTGCTTGATCGCACTGTACATCGGCGGCACTTGATCGATCTCGCCAACAAAGCCCCGCAACGCATCCATGACTGCTTCAGCCGTCAGGTGATCGACCGAATTTTGTGCGGTGATCTCGCCTTCTCGATCATAGGTCGTCGTGGTGACGCCAAACTTGACGCGGGCGCGATAGCCCTTTTCGCCGTGCATCACATCATCGCTTAAGCGAGTTGCGCTGCCCACGCAGATCACAAGCACGCCCGACGCCAGCGGATCGAGCGTGCCTGCATGCCCGACCTTTTTAATCTTGAAGACGCGGCGAATCCTCGCCACCACATCATGGCTGGTCATGCCGAGCGGCTTATCAATGTTGAAGAAACCGAACATCTAAGCCTGCGCGCTCCCGCCGTTCACCACCGCGATGAGCATCGGCATCACCCGCGCCCGCACTTCTGCAAGCGTTCCGTTGACCGTTGCGCCGCTTGCCTGTCGATGTCCGCCGCCGCCAAGCTGAAAAGCCACTGATGCAACATCATACGCGACTTTGCTGCGCAGGCTGATTTCGACGCGGTTTTCTGGCACTTCTTTGAACACCACTGAAACACCTGCTTCATCGACCGAAACGAGCCAGCTTACCAATCCCAGATCAGAGGGTGGATCGATCAAGCCGAGTTCGGCGAGATGCTCAAGGCGCAGTTCTGCGGAAATCACGCCCTGCTCAAGCTGAACGGTCGGCAGCACGCGTTTCCACAATTCGACGATGATGTATTTTTGGCTGTTGAGCGTGCGCGCCATGATCAAATTCAACTGCGCGCCCGCTTCGATAAGATGCTGTGCGATCCGCAGAGTTCCGGCGGTAACGCTGCTCACACGAAAGCCGATCGTATCCGTAACCAATCCGGTCAGGAGCGGCACGGCAACCTCGGTTGTGAGCGGATCGCCCATGCGCGTCAACCACTCATAGACGACTTCGGTCGCGGAAACAGCGTTCACATCAACAAGATACACACTTCCAAAGCCGGTATTGGTGCGGTGATGATCGAGATTGATCACCGTGGTGCTGTGCGCCCGCCCGTAGATTCCGCATTCACCGGATCGTTCTTCATCGCTCGAATCAAGCGAGATCATGACGTCCCATGTTCCCTCGGTCAGCTTCGGCAGCACACGCTCCGAACCGGGGACGAACTGCAAGAAATCTGGCACGCCGCCATCGACTGCGGCATCGACCTGTTTACCGCGCGCCCACAGCGCATTCGCTAAACCGAGCAGCGATCCGATCGCGTCACCATCGGGATGAAAGTGTGTGACGAGAAGAATCCGGTTCGCCTGCTCGATCGTCTGCGCGGCTTCAGTCCATTGAATTGGGAGTGCTGTCATCGATATCCGTTTCTACGGGATCTGCTGCCGGGATGTTCAAAGAGGAAATCAGTTGGTTAATGCGTTCACCCTCTTGCAGCGTCGCATCCCAACGGAATTGAAGGTCAGGCGTTTTGCGGAGTCGCACGCGCTTCCCCACCTCACGGCGCAAGAATCCTTTTGCGTGACCAAGCGCCACTAAAATTTCTGCTTCGCGTTCTTCTTCGCCGAGCGCATTCACCCACACGCGGGCAAATTGGAGTTCTTGATCCAGTTCAACGCGGGTGATGGTCAAACCGAACAGGCGCGGGTCACCCACTTCCCGCAGCAGGAGTTCACTGAGGATTTGACGGATACGCCCCGCCATGCGTTCTTGTTTGATTTTGCTCATGGTAAGCACCCTCCTCTAGCGCCGCGCAAACGGTACAGCGTTCATACACCAGTCGTACCGGAACTCCTGTGCGGAGTTCCGGCATACTCATCACTGGTTTAGCTAACCCGTTCGGACACGTAGAATTCGAGCAGGTCGCCCGTGTGGAAATTGGAGAAGTTATTGAGGGAAATGCCGCATTCAAAACCTTGACGCACTTCGCGCACATCATCCTGCATACGCTTCAAGTTGGAAACGGTCAGCCCTTCCGCAAGCACTTTGCCGCCGCGCTTGATGCGAACTTTCGCATTACGGCGAATTTCGCCTTCGCGCACATAGCTTCCGGCAATCTCACCGAATTTGGCGATCCGGAAAATCTGGCGCACTTCCGCCGTCCCGATCGTTTTATCGGCATAAACTGGCTCAAGCATACCGTTGAGCGCCAGTTCGACATCTTCCAAAAGCTTGTAAATCACGTCGTACATGCGAATTTCAACGCCGTAGGATTCCGACAAGCGCCGCGCCGAACCATCGACATCGACCGCAAAGCCGATCACGATTGCGCTGGACGCACTGGCGAGCATCACATCACTTTCGGTGATGTTACCAACGGCGGCTTGCAGCAGGCGCAGTCGAATACCTTCCGCATTCTTGCCGCTCAGGTTCTCCAAGTTGGTGACAACTGGCTGGAGCGATCCTTGCGCGTCAACCTTGAGGACGATGTTCAATTCTTTCTTCTCGCCGCGATTCACCGCCGCGAAAATGTCCTCCAATGAGAACGTCGGGCGAGCCGCCGCGTGTTTCTTCTCGCTTACAGCATCCTTGCGTCCGCCAACGAGTACGCGCGCTTCCTTTTCGTTCTTTACCTTCTCGAAGGTATCCCCCGCCTGAGGAAGATCGTGCAAACCGAGCACCACAACCGGCGTTGACGGCAGCGCGGTCTTGACCTGCTTACCTGTTTCGTCATACATGGCGCGCACGCGACCATATGCCTGCCCGGCTACGATGTCATCGCCCAGACTGAGCGTGCCATTAAACAGGAGCAGCGTTGCAAGCACACCACGATTCGGATCGACGCGGCTTTCGAGCACAGTGCCGGACGGCAGCGCCTTCGGGTTTGCAACCGATTCGATATCTTCCGAAACCAGCAAAATCGCTTCGAGCAGGTCTTCCAAGCCTTCGCCCTTGATCGCCGCCACTGGAATAACGAAGGTATCGCCGTCCCAGTCCGTTGGATTCAAGCCGACTTCGGCAAGCTGCTGCTTCACGCGTTCAACGTTGGCGTTGCGCTTATCCACTTTGGTGAGTGCGACGATAATCGGCACACCCGCCGCACGCGCATGATTGATCGCTTCGCGCGTGGTATCCATTACACCGTCGTCCGCCGCGACCACGAGAACGACAATATCCGCTCCCTGTGCGCCGCGTGCGCGCATTTCGGTAAATGCAGTGTGACCGGGGGTATCAATGAAGGTGATCTGCTGTCCGTTGTGCTGCGTGCGATAAGCGCCGATTCGCTGCGTAATCCCGCCCGCTTCGCCTTCGGCGACATGTGCTTTACGGATGGTGTCCAGCAGCGTGGTTTTGCCGTGATCGACGTGACCCAGAATGGTCACGATCGGGGGGCGGCGCTTGAGGTTTTCCGATTTTTCGTCGGCGTAAATACGACGCCATGTTTGCGTGGATTCAGCGGCGCGGCGTTCTTTTTCGGCTTTGGCGGCGGCAGCACTGGCAGACTGTGCCTCGAAACCCATTTCTTCGACGACGATCGCCGCCGTATCATAGTCGATCTGTTGATTGATCGACGCCATCACCCCATTGGCGATCAGCCGCTTCATTACTTCAATCGGGCTTGCGCTGATCAGTTCTGCCAGTTCACGTACGCTGACGTAATCGGGGACTAAGACAGTCTGCTTTTCTTGTTGTGTCATCCTGACCTCCTACAAGGGTAGATAGGTCAGATGACAGCCTCGCTGACCCTGACCTATCTCCTGTTGTTCATTTGTGTACAGCGCATCATGACGCTTTTCACCGCGATCATGATGCGAACTTCGCCTGTTTGAGCCGTATGCGATCATCGGCGCTCAAGGGGGTCTTAAGCGCTTTGGCGAGGATGTCGGTATTCACAGCCCGCTCCCAACACTGTTTCTGATCACACAGATACGCACCGCGTCCATTGAGTTTCCCGGAAGGGTCAATGACGACCCCGTCCGGCGTGGACACCAACCGAGTCAGCGTTCGTTTACCAGCTTTTTCCCGGCACACGATACACGTGCGAACCGGCACATGCCTCGGACGCTGCCCCGCAGCACCGGGATTATTCTTCCCAGTCATTCCAGCTACCGCCTCGGTTTCCCTTACGTTGGCGCTTCACAACCATACCGCCAGCATTCTCATCATAAATGAGCTGACGATTCTTCTTGCCCTTCTTACCCTTCTTGCCACCAAGACGCGCCGCTTGATCATCGTCGTCCGCGTCGGGATCGTAATCTTCGACCGCAGCATCCGGCAGGTACGGCTGACGCTTCACCGGGAACTGCAATCCCTGATCGTCTGTCGCCTCACCAGCGGTCGCGCCTTCAACGAGCGGCGCGGCGGGCTGTGCGAGTGCCGGTGCATCCGCCGGGAACACAATCGCATCGAGCGCCGTTTGCAGTGCCTTCATCGCGTCCGTTGGCGCGTCAGAGAGCATCTGACGCAGACGATTTTCATCGATGAGATAGCGCAGCATGACTTCGCCAACGCTTTCAAGACTGCTCAGCGAGTCCCTGATGGGCTGAGAGATGTTCAGCTTATCAATCGGCATATTAAATGCCGCCTGCGGGATCGTCGACCGGATGGCGGCGATCTGCGCTTCACGCTGGGCACGTACCGCTTCGCGGGTCGCCAGATGGCGGCGCTGCACGTATTCGGCAAAGCGCACCAACGTCTGATATTCTTCGGGCATTACGGTACGGTTCGCGGTGCGTTTTTCCATGATGCGCTCGACTTCCGTCAGCATATCCGAGAACTGCTGGCGGATTTCTTTCATCACGATCGAGTTCGGTTGTTCCAACGCTTCGCTGACCGCTTCGGTCACACTCTTGATGTCAATACGCCAGCCGGTCAGTTTTGCTGCCAACCGCGCATTCTGTCCTTCACGCCCGATCGCCAGTGAAAGTTCGTTATCCGGCACGATCACGACGGCGGTACGTCCTGTTTCCGGGTCATCATCTAGGAAGACGCCCGCCACACGCGCCGGACTGAGCGCCTGTTTGATAAATGTCTCGTTATTGCCACTCCACTCGATAACGTCGATTTTTTCTTCGTGGAGTTCTTTCACGATGTTTTGAATGCGGATACCGCGCATTCCGACGCACGCGCCAACCGGATCAATATTGTCCTGCTGGGCGAAAACCGCCACTTTGGAACGATAACCGGCTTCACGCGCAATCGCCTTGATTTCGACCTGCCCACTGTAGATTTCCGGCACTTCGTATTCAAGTAGGCGGCGCAGCATGTTTCGGTGGCTGCGGCTGACCACGATCTGCGGCCCCCGGTTCGTCTTTTTCACTTCCATGATGTACACGCGCACTTTGTCATGCGCCTTGTACCGTTCTCCGGGAATTTGCTGTGCGCGCGGCAGAATTGCTTCGGCGCGCCCTAAACTAAGCATCACCCGATCCGGGCTGACACTTTGCACAATCCCCGTCGTCAGTTCCCCTTCTTTCGTGGCGAACTCATCAAACAGGGTGGTGCGTTCAGCTTCACGGATTCGCTGCAAAATAACTTGTTTGGCAGTTTGAGCAGCGATGCGCCCAAACTTCTTCATCGGAATTTCCGCCTGCACCATCACCATTTCGCCAAGTTCGGTTTCAGGATGGTAGAAGCGCGCCGTCTCCAAATCAACTTCCGTACGGGTATCCTGCACGTCCTCAACGACTTCTTTTTCAACAAGGATACGCGGACGCCCTAAATTAACGTCAATTACCGCCTCGATCCGCTGTGATGCGCCGATGCTGGCATCCCGGCGGTACGCAGAGACTAACGCAGTGCGGAGCGCTTCCAATACCGTTTCTCTTGGTAGTGAACGCGATTCCGAAATTTCGGTAAAGACGACTTCAAACTCGCTTTTCATCAGATGAACTCTTGAACTCCCTAGCGCTTTCCTGGGGAAACATGCGGCGCGGCGGATGAAGGAGGCAGCAGCTACACACTAAAAAAGTGGGGGGTGCCCACTTTTTTCACGAAACCAGACTGTTATATATGTTACCATCATCCTGTAATTCTGGCAAGACGATTTCGCTGTAGCAGAACACAAAACCACCGCTCGGTTGAGCGGCGGCTTTGCGAAATAGACTTCGAAAATGTGTCTTACGGAGTGGTTTCCGGGGTCACTTCAGGCGGGATCTCGTCCGTAATTTCGGCGGTGCTTTCCGCCTCAACGGTGATGTCAATCCCCTCCCCCAATACGACAGTTTCTTCAGGATCTTCAGCGGCA
>CALBRY010000279.1 GCA_937927665.1 uncultured Chloroflexota bacterium | reverse complement strand
TGAAACCGCCGACATGCGCGATATTGAACGACTTGGACGCGTGCTTGCGCTGTTTATCGCCGATCTCGATGCCGATTTCCTCTCTAGTATCGCATGGCAGCCTGCCGCCGCCGTGACCCCCTAAATTTTGATGATCTCCTCCTCTCCATCGCTTGACGATGGGGAGGGGGCATTTGCATTCCCTCCAAAAGCCATTATTCTGATAGTACAAGTGTTCTATCAAGATGGGGGGGGATACATGACCGCAGTTACAGCCGCGCACAATGTGACGACCGCGCTTCAACGGGCATTCGCCGGAATGGGTGTACTCGATCCGCTTACAGGCAAACCTTTGACCGAGGCGATGCTGCTTGGCTTCGGTGGTGGGCTTGGCATCGGTTATATCTTGTGGGAATTCAAAGAACACGGCTCCGCCACTATTGTGACGGGATTCCGTCACCGTTGGAATTACACGGCGGAATCGGCAAAGCGCATGTGTGACCGCTTGAATGCACCTACCGATGTACTCGAAACGGGCGGAGCGAAAGCCGCCGCCGCTAACCTTGAGTCAGCCCTTGCGCTCGGTTCTCCCGTGCCGATCTGGGTAGATAAAGCGAGCCTGCCTTACCAACACCTGCCAGAACGCTTGAAGGGGTACGGCGTTCATGTGATCACCGTTCACGAACTGAATCAGGATACGGCGCTTGTCGGCGATCTCTCCGAGCGGATGCGGGAGATTTCACGCGCTGATCTTGCCGCCGCCCGCGCCCGAATTGGCAGTGATAAACAACGCGTGCTCAGAATCACTCCGCCAACGGCGATCGATCTGCCTGCCGCCATACGCGCCGGAATCGCGGATTGTGTTGAGCATTTGAGCAGTCCGAGCGAATCGTTTTCGCTGCCAGTGCTGGTCAAATGGGGAAAGATGCTCACCGACACGCGGAATAAGAAGGGCTGGCATACGGTTTTCGCCAGCCGCGCCGGATTGTTCGATACGCTTTCTTCGGTATACGAGGGAATCCGCTTGGATGATACCGAAGGCGCAGGGCTGCGTGATCTGTATGCTGATTTTCTCGATGAAGCCGCCGCTGTGCTTCCGACGGCTGAAGCCGCCGCCGCATATCGACATGCGGCAGCATGCTGGAAGGAGTTCGCCGCCTGTGCGTTACCTGAACGTGTGCCAGCATTGGCAAAGACGCGCATGCTGCTGGAAAAGCGTTACGCCGCCTTCCGGAACGGTGATAACGCCGAGCTTTCCAGCGCTATCCACGAGTTCGATTTGCTCCGCGATGCGGTAAATGCCGATTTCCCGATGGATGCCGCTGCCGTAAGCGCCTTATTTGAGGAAATGCAAGCGCGGCTGAAAACCGTCTATGAGGCGGAAACTGCCGCGCTGGAGACTCTCCGCCGCTTGGTGATGTGATTCGATGCGGTATTTACCGCTTTATGCGTCCTCGCCGCCCCAACCGTGAGCCGAGGAATAACCCGCCGACTGCCGCCGCGCCGATCAGACCCACGATCAGAAGCGGGCTGCGTGTGGGTTCGGGATCAGGGGGGCGCACCACCGGATCGATTACGGGCGTTGGCGTACCGACGCCCGGTATGATCACCATGATCGTTCGTGCATCCGGCATGCCTATATCCATATGCTGTGCATCACCCAGATTGGCGCAAATTTCATGCTGTCCCGGCGGTAGATTCAACACGGTGCGCGGTTCGTACACCATGCCATAAAGCATGCCATCGACCCACACATGCCAGTGATTAACGTCGGTGAATTCCATATTCTCCGTTTCGATGGCGATCTCCACCGGAGCGACAACTTCTGCACCATCATCGGGGTAGAGAATGCGGACGCTTGGGGGATTTTCGCCAAGCGGCGGGGGATTGATCATCAAGGCGCGGCAGGCATCAATACGGGGATCGGGGGCGGCTTCCTGTGCGGATGCTGTAGACACATCAAGACTGAACACAAATGCGGTCAGCAGGATGGTGATCGATTTCCAGAATTTCAAAGGGCTTCTATCCTCCAAGCACTCGACACGGATAAAGGGGAAGTGAATTCCCCATTTATCCGGTGAGATGAAGCTGATTGGGCAGCAGCCTCATCATCCTATACGCGCAAAGCAGCGGCGGGTTGCACACTACAAAGCACGCTCTAATATTTCGTTTAACTCATCCGGCGTGAGCGGGATCGGGTTGCCCTTCATGCTGTTTGATTGGGCAGCTTTTTCGACGATGTTGCGGAACTGTGTGCGTGTCACCCGGAAGGCGCTTAAGCGCGGAATTCGCAGCGTATTTGCCAGTTCGGCGATCCAATGCGCGCCGTCCGCCGCTGTCGCTTTCATATGCCCTGTCAGCAGTGTGGCGACATGCTTATAGCGGCGCAGCCCCGGATGATCGGGATCGCGCTGATTCATCGCGCTCAGGTTGACCGTGATCACATGAGGGAGCAGGGTGGCAACCAGCGCGCCATGCGGCGCATCAAACATACCGCCGAGTACTCCTGCCAGTCCATGCGCCGCGCCCAAACGCGCATTCGCTAATGCTATGCCGCTGAACAGCGCGACGAGTGCCATTTCTTCGCGGGCTTCGGCATCGCGCCCGTTGGCGTATGCCGCCGGAAGCGAACGCGCCGCACGCGGAATTGCTTCGCGCGCCAACGCGTCGGTAATCGGGTTGGCGGCGGTGCTGACAAATGGCTCAATAACTTGTGCCAGCGCATCCATGCCGCTGTATGCGGTCACGTTGGCTGGCGATGAGTACGTGAGTTCAGGATCAACCAGCGCCAGCCGGGGCAGCATAAGCGCGCTGCGTAAGCTGACTTTCACACGGGCTTCTGGCGAAGCGAGAACAGCATTTCGCGTCGCCTCTGATCCCGTTCCTGCTGTCGTTGGAATGGCGATAAACGGGATCGGTGCATTTTTTAGCGGTTTTCCCTTGCCGATTCCTTCCAGATATTCCAGCGGATCGCCGGGGTTGGTTGCCAGCGCGGCGATCGCTTTGCCCGCATCGATCGCGCTGCCGCCGCCAAACCCGATAATTAGATCACAGGCGGTTTCGCGCACCCGCTTTACGCCAGCCGCTATCATGCCGATCGTCGGTTCACCGTCGATCACATGCGTCGATGCATCGATAAATGCCTTGTCGAGCAGGTCGATGAGGGGCGTTGATCGACTTGGATCACGCCCCGTCACGACAAGTGCTCGTCTGCCGAATCCTGCCGCCAACCCGCCAATTTCCGCGAGCCGACCGGCTCCAAACACGATCTGTCCTGCGCTTGCGAACTCGAAATTCATCCGCTTAGCCTGCTGGCTCCACGTAATACTCACTACCTGTTCCTTCAACGGTGTACCCGATGGTACCGTTGTAATTCACCTGCCGCCAGATGAATCCTTCGGCGCAGATCGGATCGCTCAACACAAGGAACATCCCGCCGCCCGGTATCTGACCGAGTAAGCTGCCGCTGCGGCTTGGCGCAGAGCGCAGATTATTCGGTGCGCCGGGGGTGACACGTCCGGTACTGTTGAGCGCCAACCTCGGCGCGACCTGTACGCCTTCGCACACAAAACCTGTTCCGCTAGTCGGCGGCTGTGTCGCACCCTGTGGGGCAACAGTCGCGAACGGAGCGGGTGGGATGCTCAAGCCAGCGCCAAGCGGTGCTTCTGTCGCTACGAGGAAATTGCCGCTCACCTGCGAGATCACCTGCTGAATATACACGCCACTTTGCAGTGTGTACGATAGGATCAGCGCCCCGCCGCCGACACTCTGAGCCGCTAGCCATCCGTTTGTCGTCCCGGTCAAGACGGTTGTTCCGAGAGGGATTTCAAACTGCTGGGTAGCGCCGCCGCGTTCGACGATTGTCCATGTGGTGCTGTTCGGGTTGCTGACGAGGAAGCGTGATCCGTCGTTGATCCATGTGACCGTCTCGCCATCTGTCAGATCGATATTGGCGGGATCAAAGAATACGACCGGAGCGGCATCGCGGGCGGCTTCATTGCCGAATGTGGGAATTGCCCCCGTGAAAAGCTGGATCACGTTGGGACGCCCGAACATTGACGGCTCACTGCTGTACGGGAAGGTCATCACCTCATTGAAAAGGACTGTTTCCCCGGTGGCTGGAAGGGTTGCGCCGAATATGCTGAACGATTCGCCCGATGACATGGCGATTGTCCCGATGAGCGGATTCCAAATCCACCACTCACCCTCGATCGCGCCTTCACATGCATAGCAGTTGGGGTGCAGACGGATACCATCTTCTTCCCATGTGCCCATCAGGGCCCACACCCCCTGACCGCTTAAGAGATCAGGGGCGGAGGTGACGGTAAACATGCCGGTTTGCGTATCCAGCATGACGAGTTCACCCACCTGCATAAACTCGCCGCCGACTGTTTGCCCGACGCGCGAATAGGCGAGATAACGCCCTGATGGGTCAAAACTTCCCAGATCATTCGCCTGAAGCTCCGCCAATCCCATTTCGAGGAATTGGCAGCAGGTTTGCAGAGTCAGGTCAGCGACGAGGACAGGATACGCGGTATAGGTATCCGGGTTGATCATCGAAAACGCGCCGTAGCGCAAATCGGGCGAAACGCTGACTTCGACCATATCAAAATTTCCTGCCGGGTAAATACTGGCAGGAACCGAGATAATTTGTTCGATTGCCGATTCGCTTACGACATATAAAAAACCCTGCATTCCAGTTCCGGTCATCTGTTCGGCGTATAGGACTGCCTGAAATGATCCACCCGCGTGCACCGTCACGCCTGTGATCAACGTGAGGAGCAGGAGTGCCACCAACGCAGTCCACCATCGGTTTTTCGTCATGCTGTGTCCGTCCCTATTGGGTTACGTCCGCCGTCCCGCCTGCTCCATCTCCCAGCGCATCGTTTCGATAAATCCTTCGCGCACCGGGCGGGGTTGGTAGCCCAACTCGCGCCGCGCTTTGGCACTCGAACCGAGGTAGGTTGCCGCGCCTACGCGCAGGTATTCACTGGTGAAGATGAGCGGAACAGGGAATGCCTTTTCCACAATTCCCATGATAGCACCAAATGAACGCACCAGCCCGCCGGGGAGGGTCATCAGCGGCAGTTTGACCCCTGTGATTTCAGAGGCGATCTTCATTGCTTCTGTGAGCTTCATCGACTCGCCGCCGATAATGTAGCTTTCACCGATGCGCCCTTTTTCCATTGCCAGAAGATGCCCTTCAACGATGTCATCGACATGGCACCATGTAAAAGCGGTGCTGCTGACCAGCATCGGAAGCTGTCCCTTCAGCCACATTTGAAATGTGTCATGTCCGGGACCTTCATCACCGGGACCGTAGACCAGACCGGGCTGCACGATCACGAGCGGAAGCCCATGCGCGATAAATTCATCAGCGACCTTGTGGGCGTCCGCCTTCGTACGGTTATAGACTGCGATGTGTTCGCCGTTGAACTGAAATGACTCATCGACTTCGATCCCATGCGTATCGCTGTAGATGGCGATTGTGCTGGTGTAAACGCCTTTCGGGATCGCCAATTCCTGCATCATCGAAAGTACATTGCGCGTGCCTTCGACGTTGATCGCTTGTCCGCCGGAAGTATCGCGCAAACCGATTTTGTACCAACCTGCGACATGAAACACCCCATCTACGCCCGTCATCGGAGCGCGCATCGTTTCACGTTCGGTGATGTCGCCTTTGTAGACTTCCGCGCCCAATGCTTTGAGTTCAGCCGCTTTTTCGGGCGTGCGCGCCAAAATGACGACTTCATGACCGCGCTTGAGCAGCTCTTTCGCCAGTGCCTTACCGATAAACCCTGTCGCTCCCGTGACAAAATAGCGCATTGTGTCGCTCCTTTTCACATGTTCGTTTATTGACACTTGTACGTTTACAGCGTAGGATGATTATGAGCGGCTGTCAAGACGTTTATTGACATGTGTACGGTTTCTTAGTGCCGGGGGATGTTAAAAGTGGATCGACGGGTTATCCGCACGCGCCGCATGTTGGGCGACGCGCTGCTTGCGCTCATCACGGAAACGGGCGATTACGACGCGATCACGGTGGATGCGCTGACAACGCGCGCCGATCTGCGCCGTGCGACGTTTTATTTGCACTACAAATCGATTGATGAGGTGCTGCTCGACGCGCTTCAAGCACGCTTTGATCAACTGGCGGAGCAGGGTGCGCCTCATGCTGATCGGGATGTGTTCGGCGGCAAAACGCACGTCGAAGCGCTGCGTATCACGTTTCAGCACGCGGCGGATCACCGCGCACTGTACCGGATTTTGTTCGCAAGCAAAAGCGCGATTGTGATCACGCGGCGGGTGCGCGACACGATCGCCGCGCTGGTTTTGCAGGGTTTACAAAAACTGCCGCCGGACAGCCTCAGCATCGCGCCGGAAATCATCGCACAGACGATCGCTGCCGTAGAGACAGGGTTACTCGCGTGGTGGTTGGAGACGGACGCGCCGTTCACAGCCGATCAAATGGCGGAAAGCGCCCACCGCTTGATCAATGACGGTATTCGGGCGCTTCTGCCAGATGGAGAGTCAACGGCGCGGGATTGAATTAGAGGGGTGTTACTCCGCACGCAGCGCCCGCGCTGTCTCGATCTTGCTCAATGCGCGCGCCGGATAAATGCCCGCCAGCAGTGCCGCCGCGACCGCGACTACAAATGCCAGCGCAAAATCTTCTGGCGGCAGCGAGATCTGCATTGTCCAGCCGAACGATCGCACATTGATCACCGTGATCAGGATAATCGCCAACGCGACGCCGATCGGCATCGCCATCGCCCCCGCTGTGATTCCCATCAAGCCGGTTTCGA
>CALBRY010000278.1 GCA_937927665.1 uncultured Chloroflexota bacterium | reverse complement strand
GATCACGCGCTGGTAGAACTTGCGGCGCAAATTCCCGCAAATCTCAAGTTACGCGGCAGAATTACTAAGTTTATCCTGAAAGAAGCGGCGCGTGGACTGCTGCCTGATTCGATTATTACGCGCCCCAAACACGGATTCGGCGTGCCTCTGGGGGCATGGCTCCGGCGTGATGCCAGCCTTGTCCGTGAAACGCTGCTCAGCCCGGAAGCACGCGCACGGGAGCTTCTCCATATGCCCGCTGTCCGCCGCTTAATTGACGAACACACCGAAGGACGACGCGATCACGCGGGACGCTTATGGACGCTGCTCACTCTTGAATGGTGGCATCGCCTGTTTATCGATCCACCGGATTTCGGCGCATTTACCACGCCTTTATAAGCGGGAAACCCTATGCCCAGTGACTCTGTTCAACCGATTCGCATCTTGCGTATCATCGCCCGCCTTAACATCGGCGGACCCGCTATTCATGTCACCCTTTTGACGAAGAAACTCGCGCCGCCGGACTATGAGAGCATTCTCTTGTGCGGGATGATTGGCGAAACCGAAGGCGATATGACCTATTACGCCGCCCAACATGATGTTGAACCGCGCATCATGGCGGAATTGGGACGCGAAATCAGCCCGATCCGCGATCTGGCGACGATCTGGAAACTCTACCGCCTGATCCGCGAACTCAAACCGGACATCGTTCACACACATACCGCGAAAGCCGGATTTGTCGGGCGGTTGGCGGCAAAGATGGCGGGGGTTCCGGTCATCATCCACACCTTTCACGGGCATGTGTTCCGGGGATACTTCAACGAAACGACAACACGCCTATTCATCCTGCTGGAGCGGGTCGCGGCGAGTGTGAGCGATACCGTGATCACGCTGACGGAAGGACTGCGCCGCGAATTGGCGGATGAATTTAAGATCACGCGGCGGTCGCGGATTACTGTGCTGCCGCTCGGCTTAGACCTTGAGCCGTTCGTCAAACTGACGCGCAATTCTGGCGGATTCCGCGAGAAGTACGGCATCCCTGCCGATGCACCGCTGATCGGTTTGATCGGGCGGTTTGTTCCGGTCAAAAATCACGCGCTGTTCTTAACCGCCGCCGCAAAACTCCGCGATCGCCTACCCGGTGTGTGCTTTGCTCTCGTGGGGGATGGCGAACTGCGCGCCGAAATTGAAGCGCAAATCGACTCGCTGGGGCTGCGCGACTGCGTGACGATCACCGGATGGATTGAGGACACGACGCCTGTTTATGCCGCGCTCGATGCGTTGGCGATCTCCAGCGTCAACGAAGGCACGCCCGTCACGGTGATCGAAGCGTTGGCGGCGGGTGTTCGTGTCGCGGCGACCGCCGTTGGCGGTGTGCCTGATTTGCTCGATCAAGGTCAGTTGGGAATGCTCGTCCCCAGCGGCGATAGTGACGCACTCGCTGATGCGTTGTACACGCTGGTGACAACCCCACAAGACGCCGGGCAGATCGCACAATCTCAAGCGCTGATGCTCGACCGCTACGGAATCGATCGACTGGTGCGCGATCTTGATGGCGTGTATCGCGGTTTGCTGCTTGCGAAGGGAATCAAGCGCGGGTAATTTCGCGTATATTTGATCTGTGTGCAGTAAAGGAGTGTCACCCATGGATCGCGTTTACGTTGCCGAAAATGATCTTGAGCGTGAGCGACTCAAGACGTTGATCAACCGCTTGAGTATCGAGGAATTGAGCCGCCCAATGCCCGCTGGTTGGACGGTTGCGGGCGTTTTGGCGCATTTAGCTTTCTGGGATGCGCGGGTGATCCACATGCTGGATTTATGGGAAAGCGGCAGCGAGCCAAAGGCGGCTGTGATGAACCGTGAACTCGTGAATGAAGTCAACGACGCGGCGAAACCGCTTTGCCTTGCGATTGCGCCGCGCGCCGCCGCCGATCTCGCGCTTCGAATGGCAGAAGAAGCGGATCGACGGGTTGCGGGCATGTCTGATGAACTGGTGTCGAAAATGTTGGCGGTCGGTCAGCCTTTTAATCTTTCCCGTGCATCACACCGCCGCGAACACATCGACGAAATCGAAAAAGTGGTATAGCGCAGACTCATAAGCTGAGGCGTCGCGCATACCGGCGCGGCGTCAGGCGGAGAAAACGCGCAATCGCCGCGAAGCCATCGTAGATCGTTTCGGTTTTCAGCATTTCCTCGTAGATCAGGCTGCGTGACGCGACCATGCCGAGATCGAAAAACCAGTACAGCGTCATCAGCGGCGAGATTTGCAGCACCGAGCCGTGCGTTTTCTCTGTCAGGTGATAATTGCCGAATTCGCCGCGCACGGCAGACACAATCGACGAATTGATCACGCTTGCGTCTTGACCGTACTGCGATTGCACATACATGACGGCTTGCTCGTAATGCTGGAATTCCGGCATATCCGGCGTGAGCGCACACGCGCCCTTGAATCCCCCCATCTGAGTGAGCGCCGCCATATTTTCGAACACATGCGCGTACAAAATATCCTGCTCTGCGCCGAACGCCGAACACACGATTCCCTTATGGTCTACTCCATCGAGTTCGTTCACCGCCGCCAGCGAGATCGAGTCTTCGACAATCGTACCGAGCGCGGGTTCATCGCCGCGCAGTAGGCTGTCCACCCCGCCATCGACTAACAAAATGGCGTCAATGTTCAGGTGATTGACCAGCGCTTGATACCCCGCCATCAACGGACGCATACCCGTTTTGTGGAATGCCCAGATCGGCACATTTTCACCCCGCTGGCGAAACCAATGCGCGAGATAAAGTTCCGGCGCGTAGCCGAAACCAAATTCTAACGGTTCATCCGCTGTGACGCCGAGAAGTGTTTCGGTTAGGCGCTGTCCGGTCTTGAGCGATGCCAGATCGGTAAAACTGTAGTTGGCGAGATGAACCCTGATCCCGCGTTCCTGGAGTGCAAAATAGATAGGCAGCGCACAAAAAACATCAAAGCCGCCGCCCATACCAGCAATCAGCAGGTTTTTAGCACTGCTGAAGGGTTCCCATGCGGGCAGATTGAGTGCCATCAAACGCCTCTCGGTGGATTGTGATATTTGTAACAGCATAAACAGTTTTTCGCCTAAAGGTGCGTTAGAATACGAGAACCTATTGGATTGGCTGGATTAATCGAAAGTCCGCGATGAGCCGCATTTTTATCAATTACCGCCGCGTCGATTCCGAAGGTCATGTCGGGCGCTTGATGGATCATCTCGCGCAGCATTTTTCCCCCGATGACATTTTCATGGATATTGAAAGCATCAAACCCGGCGAAGATTTTATTGAAACGATCGAAAAAGCGGTCGCCGCGTGTGATGTTTTCCTGCTCATGATCGGTCCGCATTGGCTGACCGCCGCAGACGAAGCGGGACGGCGGCGGCTTGATTTGTGGGATGACTTTGTGCGCGTCGAAATTATCACGGCGCTTAAGCTCAACAAGAAGATTTTTCCGGTGCTGGTCGGGCGCGCGACCATGCCGCACCCGGATGATTTGCCCGAAGAAATGCGCGGATTCACACGCCGTCAAGCGACCGAACTCACGCATACCCGTTTCGCGCAGGACGCGCAAAAGCTGATCGTTGCCATTCGGGAGGCAATGCCGAGCGAAACCCACCGCAAAGTACGCACGAATGCCGATACCTATCTGCAAAAAGAGGCGGCGCTCAAAGCGCTGCGGATGGAGTTAATCGACGCATCAGGTTCGCCGCTGTACGCCTACCGCCAGAAGATGAGCTATTTCCCGGTGATTGGCACGGGCAACCCGGATGCGAATATCGTCTTGATCGGGGAATCGCCGGGAAAGAATGAGGCAGAAACCGGAATGCCGTTTGTCGGTCCATCCGGTGAGGTGCTCGATGAAATGCTGGCGACGATCAACCTGAAGCGGCAGGATATTTTCGTAACCAATCTGCTGCTCGATCGTCCGCCGGAAAAACGCGATCCACGACCGGAAGAACTCGCATTTTATGCGCCGTTTGTCGATCGCATCATCGATATTATTCAGCCGGGGGTGATCGTCGCATTGGGGCGCTTTTCGACCTCGTACCTGCTCAAGAAGTTTAACCTGCCGGAACAGGGCGGGAAGATCAGCGATTTACATGGGCGGCTGCTGCGGACAACCGCGCCTTATGGGGCGATCCACTTGCTGCCGCTGTATCACCCGGCGGTTGTACTGTACAGCGCCACACAGCGCGAAACCCTGACGCGCGATTTCCAGAAGTTGAAGCTGTTTATCTAGCGGGGAAAATAAAACGCAGAGAGTAAAACCACCTCTCTGCGTTTTTTGATTCTTTGCGGCTGATCGAACTAGTCACCAACTGCGGGAGCTGCCGCGCGTTTTGCTTCGGTCGGCACATCATCGGGGTGAGGCAGAATGTCGGGCCAAATGCTCGCACCATGTTCGTACACGTCGATTCCGACCGCATCTGCCGCGCTGTTGACGCGCAGACGATTGATCACCTTGAGCAGACCGAACATCAGCACGGATGTAATCGCCACATAAACGATGGTGGAAGCAGAACCGATCAACTGGGTGATGAGGATATCCACGCCGCCGCCGAGGAACAAGCCAGCCTTGCCAGCATGCGCGCCGAAGGTGGTCAGCGTCGGTTCAGCGAACAAGCCGATTGCGATTGTTCCCATGATGCCGCACGCCGCATGAACACCGAATGCACCCACCGCGTCATCGATCTTGGCACGTTCGACTGCTTCGCTGGCGAGGATCATCACGATACCGCCGGTCGTGCCGATCAGAATTGCGGATACAGGCGAGACGAACGCACAACCCGCCGTGATACCCACCAAACCTGCCAGCGAACCATTCAAGCAGGTGAGCAAATCCCATTTGCCGGTGCGGAAATACTGGAAGATGATGGACGACATCGTACCCGCCGCCGCGCCGAGCGTCGTATTGAGGGTTACAACACCGATCAGATTTTCGTAGCCAACTGCGCCGAGGGTCGAACCGGGGTTAAAGCCGTACCAACCGAACCACAGGATCATCGTGCCGAGGGTTGCCAGACCGAGATTGTGCGGACGGGGCAGTTTTCCCCAGATGCGACCCGTACGCGGTCCAAGCATGATTGCGCCGATCAGGGCGATGACGCCGCCGACGGTATGAACGACGGTGCTACCCGCGAAGTCGTAGAAACCTTGAGTCGCCAACCAGCCGCCGCCCCAAATCCAGTGAACGATCACGGGGTAAATGACGATGGCGATAATGGCGCTGTACAGCAGGTCGCCGATAAAGTCGGTGCGTTCTGCCATCGAACCGGTGGTGATGGTGCTGGCGGTTGCAGCAAACGCGAACTGGAAGAAGAAGAACGTTGCGACGCTGATATTCAGCGTGCCAAACGGCTGGCTCAGTTCAGAAAGACCGGGGGCAAACAGCGTTGTTCCAAACAAACCGCTGCCATTATCCGCGCCGAACGCGACGCCGAAGCCAACCGCCCACCAACAGAGCGCGGTCAAGCCCGCGTCAATGAAGTTTTCCAGAAGAGCATTTACCGCTGATGTCTGGCGGATAATGCCTGTTTCGAGCAGCGCGAACCCGGTTTGCATGAAAAACACGAGGAATCCGGTCATCATTACCCACGCGGTGTCAATCGAGAACTTGAGCGAGGTAATGTCCTGCATCGTCGGCGCGGCATCCTGCGCGGCGACTGATTTCAACCCGAAAGCGGCGAGAACGATCGTGGCGACCGCCAGTGTGGACAGACGTCCGAAAAAGCGCAGCTTTTTGTGCATCGTTGACTCCTCGAGGTGTATCCCCCTGCAATGTCGAGAAGTGTACGAAATCACAGCCCCCCGGTTGATAGAAACTGCTGATGAAGTTTTTACAGGCTTTTTGTCACATGTACACAAACGCCGATTCGCGCGTTCGCCTTGCGGATCATTTTGGAGCGACGGCTTGTTCATGTTAACCATCGTACAAAAGTCATGCTTGTGCAGTGTGCCTAAGTAAGGATTTGACAAGAAAACGTCTCGTATTTCCTGCCGTAACCGATACAAAAAATGTCGAGATTGCACAGCGAAATCAGCGGTGAAACGTGCCTTTCCTGCCGTGTGTCCTCTGCTATAGTGAAATCTGTCTAATACGCTGAAAGCGATTGGTAATGAGAACCGCGAAAACCATTTTTGCCGTTATGCTCATGCTCTTTGTCACAGCGCTGCATCCGGGGAGCGCTCAAGACACCATCGGTCCCGATACGTATCCGCCGGGGATCAATCCCCTGACGGGACTGCCCGCCGAAAATCCCGATCTGCTGCTCAGGCGTCCGCTGATCGTCAAAATCGACAATCACCCGCCGGAAATTCGCCCGCAGTCCGGCTTGAACGAAGCCGATATGGTGTGGGAGGTGCTGCTAGCAGGCGGCGTTACCCGTTTTGCGGCAATCTTCTTGAGCGCCGATTATGAACATATCGGTCCGGTGCGAAGCTGCCGGTTGCTCGATTTTGAACTGACACGCATTTACAGATCTCTATTCTTGTGCTCCGGTATGGCGCAGGGAACGCTCGACCGTCTGCGCGCGGATCCGCTGGCGATTTCGCGCTCGATCAGCCGGGGTGGTCCGTGTCCGCCGCTGTGCCGCTTCCCCGCTGAGGGTGTTGCATTCGAGCATACGCTGTTCGCAGATACCGCCGCCGTGCGCGATCTCGCGGTCGAAACGGGACGCGATACCACCGCCGAACCGCTGTACGGGATGATGTTTAGCACGGCATCTCCAGCAGGCGGGATTGCCACCGATGCCGTACGCGTGGAATACACACGAACCTTCATTGATTGGATTTATCAAGAAGGGCGTTGGATGCGCGAACAAGATGGATTGGTGCATACGGACGCGCTCACGCAGACGCAGATCAGCGCCGATAACGTGCTGATTTTGGAGGCGGATCATATTGAACAGCCGTTTGTTTCCGAGGGGTATTGGGGTCCGCCGAATTATGCGTTCACGGTGGACCTGATCGGCAGCGGGCGGGTATTCCTGCTGCGTGATGGACTGCTCACCGAGGGGCAGTGGCATCGCGCCGCCGATACTGATCCGCTCAGTTACACCGATTTAAATGGGAATCCGCTGGCGTTCAAGCCGGGGAAAACCTTCGTCAATCTGGTGCCGCGCTGGGCGAACGGGTATCAATTGGTGTTCGATCTCGCCTCACCGCCCACCGCGACGATCACCTATGCGGGCGGGGCGAATCTTCGCGTCGGTCCCGGTCAAGCATATGGCATGATCACGATCGGGCAGCAGGGCGAACAATACAGCGCGGTTGGGCGTAACCGCGCAGGCGATTGGATTCAACTGCTGCTGCCGGATGGCAGCACGGTTTGGGGATCAACCGCGATTTTGAGCGTCGACGGGGACGTGATGAGTCTGCCGCTCTCGCGGTCAACATTTGAGTAGATCATATGCCGCTCCCCTCCTCCGCTTGCGTGCCGCTGACGGGGGTACACATTTGTACACACGGCACATGCGCCCCTTTTAGCGAGTGCTTTTGCT
>CALBRY010000277.1 GCA_937927665.1 uncultured Chloroflexota bacterium | reverse complement strand
CTTTTCTCTACCCGCACTGTTCGTTTTAGAGGCATGATGCTCATAATTGAAAACCTCACCAAAGTCTACGAAAACGGCTTCGTCGCGCTCAAGAATATCAGTCTCGAAATCCCTGATGGACAGTTTGTTTCGATCATCGGGTTAAGCGGGTCTGGTAAATCGACGCTGCTGCGCTGTATCAACCGTCTTATCGATCCAACCGAAGGACGAATCATCTGGAACGGGCTGGATATTACGGCGGCGAGCGATGATGAACTCCGCCAGATTCGACGCCGAATCGGGATGATTTTTCAACAGTTCAACCTTGTAAAACGCTCCAGCGTGCTGACGAATGTCATGGCGGGGCGGCTCGGCTATATCAATCCGGCACTCAGCCTTGTGAACTACTTTCCCAGAAGCGAGCGCGATCGCGCATTCGCCGCCTTGCAGCGTGTCGGAATTTCCGAGAAAGCATTCAGCCGCGCCAGCGCCTTAAGCGGTGGTCAGCAGCAGCGCGTAGGCATTGCGCGCACACTCATGCAAAACCCCGAAATGATTCTAGCCGATGAACCTGTCGCTAGTCTTGATCCCGCCACATCTCATTCTGTAATGAAGTATCTTCAACTGCTCAACAAAGAAGATGGCTTGTCGGTCTTATGCAGCTTGCATTTTCTCAGTCTCGCTCGCGCTTATGCGGATCGCGTAATCGCGTTAAAAGATGGCGTCCTCGAGTTTGACGGGCTGCCGAGCGAAATTGATAATGACCGCTTCAAGATGATCTACGGCGAAGATGCTGTCGAAGTAGAAATTCATTAGTAAGGAGTCGGGCGATGAACCAACCCCCAGAGCCTGCCCGTTCAAAACGTGCTTTACGCCGACTCGTCATTTTGCTGTTTGCCGTCGTCGTATTGATCATTTTCTCGTATGGCTGGAACGTCACCGATATTGATTTCACGGTCACGCAGCAGCCTCAGCGCCAGCAAAATGTCGCCAGCGCCTTGAGCGAACTGCTTTCCCCCAACGTTTTTGAACAAGACTACACGATTCAGAATACCACCACGTCCTTTCTCGTGACGTGTTCCGACGGATTCACGCCGCCTGTTGTCGAGCCAAGTGTGGATCAACCATACATCCAGATCACACCCGCCTGTGGACAAAGCGGCGAGATCATCACCGTACAAGGCTATAACTTCTATCCAAACTCGCTGGCGCGCATCAACTGGATTGCGACCGACGGTGAACGCCGGATTCGACAGGTGAACGAATCGCAAGAAGATAATTTCGTCACCAGCGCAGACGGATCATTTAGCGTCGAGATCGAAGTTCCGCGCATTCGCGGCACAAACGGCGAAACCCACACCATCGAAGCACAGGGGCGTTTCCCGCTTGGGCTGCCCCGCTTTAGCGATACCGCCGGAATTGTCGCGGAAAAAATGGTCGAAACCATTTTCCTTGCGCTGATCGCCACCGCGATTTCGATCTTCCCGTCGGCAGTCCTCAGCTTCTTCGCCGCGCATAACCTGATGCGTCCGGTGCGGATTCCGCTCGGAAACCTGTTGATCGCCTTCATCCTGCTGCCGGTGGGCTATTTCATCGGTTCAACTTTGTTGGGCGCGCTTGCGACCTTTGCCCTCAATGTGGGCAGTGGAAGCATAAGCGCACCCGCCGCCGGTCTCGTGATCGCGGTCGGTGCGGTTGTTTCTACCCGGCGGCTGAATGGATCATCGTCACTGGGAGCGCGTCCGCTTTACATGTCAATTCTGATGACGGTGCTGTTAATCATCGCCGCCGCTGTGATGACAGGTTTCTTGGGCGGTGTCGCCCTGCTGATTGACCGCATTGAAGTAGACGGCATACTCGGCTATATCGCGCGCTTTTTCGGCTCAATTGGTGAGCTTATTCAGCTCATTCTTATCCCCATCTCCGGCTTGATCGGTGCGTTCGGGTTGGCATCTATTGGCAGCACGCTCACACGAACCGCGCTGCGTCAGGTGAGTATTCCCGTCAGTCACATACTGGGCGCGGCGCTAGGCGCAGCAGCCGGGGGATTACTGCTCGGTTTGACAGCATCGATCGGCATGTCTGCCGCATGGCTTGGGCTGCTCACGCCGGTGATTGCGGCGGCGCTCGCGTCTCCGCTTCTCCCGAAATTGTTCCGCCGTTTTGTGACGACTGCGCCGCAGCCTCTCGGCTCACAGCGGGCATTCCTCTCGCTACTGTCGTGGATCGGCGCGGTGATCGCGTTCATCGTCACATTCTCCGTGCTTGATCTTTCTCAGGCATTGGTTGAGGGGATGCTGCCGCCGAATGTCAACGCATTTTCGTATGCAGGAATCTCGATTCCCGCGTATGTCCTTAATGCGATGGCGATCGGCGCGGTGATCGCGGGAATCACAGGCGGGCTGCAAGGCACACGCGCCAATTTTGGGATCGGCAGCGTGTTATACAACATCACCCGCACGATCCTGAACGCGCTCCGCTCCATCGAACCCTTGATCATGGGTCTTGTGTTCGTCATCTGGGTTGGAATTGGACCGTTCGCCGGGGTGTTGGCGCTCGCGCTCCATTCGATCGCCTCACTCGGTAAGCTCTATTCCGAGCAAATCGAAACGATCGATAATGGACCGATCGAGGCGCTGCAAAGCACGGGCGCGAACCGCTTACAGACGATCATGTACGCCGTCGTGCCGCAGATCATTCCATCGTATATCGCGTTTACCATGTATCGCTGGGATATCAACGTGCGTATGTCGACGATCATCGGGTTTGTCGGCGGCGGCGGTATCGGTTTCCTGCTCCAGCAGCAGATCAACCTGCTGCGCTACCGGGACGCGGGTGTTGCGGTACTCGCAATTGCGATTGTCGTTTCGATACTGGACTACGCAAGCGCGGCGATCCGCGAACGTTATATCTAGTCATCTGTGGATTGCTCCGTTCACCTTCTCTCGGAGAAGGGAACGGAGCATTTTTACATACTCGCTAGAAGTAACTGCTGATCAATTCCAAGACGCTGGTGATGTTCGCCGGATCACCTGACTGAATTTGTGTTGCGCTTGCGCGTGCAAGTGCATTCAGCGCGTTGATGTCCGCATCCGAGCCATACGCGACCGGGATCAAGATCACCGGATTGAGATCGCTGTAGCTCGCTTCCAACGCGGTGATCGCGTCGTTGAGCGTAAACCCTTTATCGCCCGTATCCGCACCGTCACTCAACAGCACAATCGCTCGAATACGTTCCGAATCCGTCTGCCGCGTCATGTAATCGACGACATCGCGTACTGAACCGAACAACTCGGTTCCGCCCTCAGCGCGCAGCGATCGAATGGTTCGATCAAGGGTGAGCTGAACACTTTCGTAATCGTCAAGCGGCACCACAATATCCAGATCGCTGCTAAATGTTGCCAATCCGATACGGCTGTTGGAGTCGATCGCCCCCAGAAATGCCAGCGCCGCTTCGATTGCCTGCTCGATTTTGCCGTCATTACTCATCGAGCCGCTCACGTCGATCAGCAGCATAATATCCGCCTGCTTCTTGACGAACGCCCAACTCTGCTGAATTGCCGCGATCACTTCTGGCGCGGGAACATCCAACACGGTGCGCGGCTGATTCACATCAACGCCGTTTTCAGCGACAAGCGGGAAATCAAGCGGGACATTCGGATTCGCCGGACGGAAACCCTCCGCCATGATGCGCTGCTGCACTGCCGGAGTCAGCACATATTCGACAAAAACACTTGCCGCCGCGCGCTGTTCTTCCGTCGTCCACGAGGCATTGACGATCCCCATCGGGTGTTCATGCCAGAACGTGCCTTCGCTGGGGTACAGCGCGACCAGACGTTCGGGCGGGATGCCTTCGGGCGACCGACCTTGATTGATGTAGACGAGATCGTTTTCTTCCAGCGCCACAAAATCGAGATAATCGGGACCTTGCGCGATGTAATTGCGGAATTCGGTCGTGCGCGTTGAATAGTGACGGATCAATTCTTCGATCCGCCGTACACCAAGTTGAATATCCGGGTTGCGGACTTCGGCACTCGTTAAGCGGCGTCCGGTGAACCCATTCGCGCGGGCGCTGGCGTAAAATTCGGAAATCAACGTCGAAAGCGCGGTCGAACTCACCAGCGGATCAGTGTGTCCATAATAGACCGTGCGGCGACCGCTGATACCGTAATCCTGCCAACCATTCGGGCTGTTCAGCACATCGAGCAAATCTTGCCAGCCGATATCCTCACGCCCGATCGTGTTACGGATCGCTTCCAAGCGGCTTTCCCAGATCGCCATCACAACCGGCGCAAGGGCGGTTGCCTGAGTTTGCGCTAGATCAAAAATCTGGCGTCCGCTCTGATAATTCGCAAGCGCCAACCAATGGCTGACCGATGGCTCAAAGATCGTCGGGCGGGCGACGTTGCTGTTATTGGGAGCAATCACCGCGTTGACGATTCCCTGCATGGTCGTACCGGATGATCCGCTTTGCCCGCTGATGCAGACCGTCGGCTCACCGCTTGTAAGCGGCTGTCCCGTGACAGGATTACGCCCATTGCGGAACGCATCATTAAAATCTGCCATCACTTGCGGCAGATACGAATTCGACTCTGGAGCATAGATGATTGTGATAGCGACACTGTTGGGGGCGCATGCGCCGCTGACAGGGGTGCTGCTGGCTCCACTGGGCGCTTGATCACAGGCGGTCAACAGGAGCAGCAGGATCAGAAATGCAGAGAACAGGGTATGACGTTGATGGCTCATTTATCGTTTCTTCCAATTCGCCAGCCGCAGTCGTGCTTTACTGATTCTACCCGTGTGACTTACCCCCCGCAACCTAACAAACAGGGGGGCTAGGGAAAACGCATCAAAACCAAGAGAACGAAAAAAAGCATAACGCAAAGCCGTAATGACGCGAAGCCGCAAAGAGGTTTAACTTGTAGTTGCCACTTTGCGTCCTTGCGCCTTAGCGCCTTTGCGTTGACTCTTTTCTGCTTCTCCGCATTTTGGCGCTTATCCCTTTTGCCCTACCGTTATAACGTTTTTAGCGAGTTGACCAACCATGACAGCGGCGCTTCTGCCAGTGCCGTCGTTTCATCGGATGCACCGTAATACATGCGGAGCGTATCCCCGACGACGGTCACGCCGCATGTGAATACGACATTCGGAAAAAACCCGTTCGTCTCATAGGTGGTTTCTGGCACGAAGATCGGTTGTTCGCTGCGGGCGATCACCCGCGCTGGATCATCATGCGCCGCCAAAAATGCGCCCAAGCAGTAGCGATTCTGCTGATCTGCCGCGTGATAAATCGACAACCAGCCGCGTTCTGTCCAGATC
>CALBRY010000276.1 GCA_937927665.1 uncultured Chloroflexota bacterium | reverse complement strand
ATGTCACCTATCTGGAGATTTTGGCGGCACAAGCGGCGGTCGCCATCGAAACCGCCCAGCTTGTCGCGGCACTCCAAAAAGCAAATGAAGAACTCAGCCACTTAGATGAAATGAAAAATGATTTCATCGCCATTGCAAGCCACGAGCTTCGCACGCCGCTGAGTGTCATCCTCGGATATGCCAGTTTCTTACAAGAAACTCCCGATACGACGGTCAGCCAGAATGCCGCTAAGGTGGTCGAAAGCGCGCTTCAGCTTCGCCGCATTATTGAAGATTTAACAAACCTCCGTTTTCTTGAGCAAGCACAGATGGACTTGCAGTATGATCATGTCCGTCTGGATGATTTCTTGCGCGAAACAATGCGCGAGACGGTCACGTTGGGCGAAGCCTCCCGACATCAATTCACTCTCACCGTACCAGAAGGGCTGCACGTCAAGATCGACCGGGTACGTATGGGAATGGCACTCACCAATATTCTGAACAATGCCGTTCGGTTTACGGGTAAGGGCGGGCGAATCGATGTGCGCGTCGAAGTACATTCGCCTCGCGAGGCTTGGGTGATCATCAGCGATAACGGAATTGGGATTCCGCGTGATCAATTGGAGCGGATCTTCGAAAAGTTCTATCAGGTTGAAGATCACATGACGCGGACAAACGGAGGATTAGGCATCGGCTTGAGTATCGCAAAGGCACTGGTCGAAGCGCACGGATGCCGCGTTTGGGCGAGCAGTCCCGGCGTTGGTCAGGGATCCGCGTTTACGATTACCCTGCCGATCACGGACAAGCGCGCAACCAAGCCGTAAAAGCCTAACCAGAAGTAAATCATCGGTCTCGCGCCAATTGAGTACAATGATCGGGGTATTGTTTGTGTCGCCTTTCGGCGCACGCGATCGGAGCGAACTTATGGGGATTATCTTCAAGTGGTTGGCGCACTCCACCTTTTTGATGGATCTTGATGGACATTCGGTGCTGTTTGACCCGTTCCTGACGGGCAATCCGCTTTCGGCTGCCGATCCGGAGACACTTGCGCCGGAATTCATCCTGCTTTCACACGCGCACGGCGATCATGTCAAGGATGCTCTGCCGATCGCAAAACGGACAAACGCGCATCTCGTCTGTAATGCCGAAATGAGCTATTGGTTTGATGCGCAAGGGTATCCGAATGTGACCGGCGGCAATACCGGCGGAAGCATTGATTTCGGTTTCATGCAGGTCAAGTTCACGATCGCGTTTCACTCGTCCACATTTCCCGATGGCAGCAGCGGCGGCAGCCCGAATGGGTTCGTCGTCACGCTGCGCGAAAGCGGGCTGCGGCTGTACTACGCAGGGGATACGGCGCTGTACAGCGATATGAGCTTGATTGGACGGATGGGGATCGATGTGGCATTCCTGCCCATCGGCGACCATTTCACGATGGGGATTGACGACTCGCTGGAAGCAACCCGCCTGATTCGCCCGCGCTACGTTGTGCCGATGCATTACAACACGTTCCCGGCAATTCAGCAGAACGGCGGGGAATGGGCAAATCGGGTAAGCAATGAAACCGAATCCCAGCCGATCGTGCTCGATCCGGGTGGGTCTTTCCACGTTATCTAGTCCACGCACACAGCAGCGCCGCCCATGATCATGGGCGGCGCTGAACTGGTTGATTTCACCACGCTGCGTAAAGAATCTGCGGCGCGCCATCTGGGTTATAACGGATCACGTAGGGTTTTCCATCGGCGTAGGCAGTTTCGATCAAAACGGTGCCATCCAGCATCAAATACACACCGATCGGCTGACCGTTGTTCGGGTTGCCCACGAAGTCGATCAGGGTTTTATCGTTGGCGGGCGCTCCAATCTCCCATATCGTCGAGGGAACACTCACCGCCAGCGAACTGCCACCGCTGCCAACTCCATATATATCTAGTCGCGCAATCCCATCCGCGCCGGGAGCTTGCAGGTACAGCACCACAGGCGCGGCACAGTCGCGCGCGGAACTGTTGTTCAACCGCCCGTCGTTCACATTCGCGCAGCCTAAACTAGTTGCGCCAAGACCTGACGCCGATTGGGGACAAGAGCCATAAACGCCGAAGCAGTTCAGAACGATTTCCTGAGTATCGCAGCGATAGGCAACAAACCATTCGACGGTGGTTGCGGCGCTGTATGGCAGCGAGCCGATATAGGCATACAGCCCGACAATCGTTCCATTTGGGACAGACCATGCTGGAGAGGCAAAATTGTAGCCGGAAAATGTGCCGCTGAAGCTTGCAAAGCCCGATGATTGATCAAATGACATCAAAACGGTTCCGTCGCCCGTGGTGACAATGCCGCCCTCACGGGTGACCGCGGCATCGGTATTCATAGAGATATCAAGTCCCGCGGGAGATGTGCAGCCCGAATAGGCGCTCAAAGCGACCCCTGTAGCAAAACTTGCCGCGTGGGTGATCATTGGAAATAGAAGCATCACCCCCAATAATCCCAGTACCGCACTGAACCGCATGATGATTTTCACCAACAACCTCCTGATCTTAGCCCCCGAAAAAACCTGTGCGCGGATGGTTCGGCACACGCGCAAGTTGACCTCAGCATATTGGGAATTTGGGCGGGGCGCAAATCGCGCGACTTTCAGCGCACCTGATTTGACGCGCGACAGCGCGCGGCTCCGCTGATGGGGGCGGCTTGACAAATCTGTTCATTTTACATACATTTTGAATGAGTGTTCATTCATTGCGCTGAACCTTCATTCACTCTGAGGACTCTATGACCGATTCGATTCAACAACAGTTGATCGCCGCACGCCGCAGTCAAATCCTTGACGCCGCGGCGATCGTTTTTTCCGAAAAAGGATTTCACCCGACGACGATCAAGGATATTGCCCACCAAGCCGGCATCGCGGACGGGACAATCTACAACTACTTCGCAAATAAGTCCGCGCTCCTGATCGCCATTCTCGATCGCATGCGCGATCAGATCGTACAGAACGTCGATCTCAGCGCCCTGACTTCCGGAGATGTGCGCCGCATCCTTCGCGCCTTTTTAGTTCATCCGCTGACGGCGCTGCAATCGGATGATTTCGCCTTGTTCCGCGTGATTATGTCGGAAACCCTCGTCAACCCTGAACTGCGCGCCCTCTATGATCAGAAAATCCTTCAACCAACATTCACCGTCGCCGAGTCCCTGCTTGAGACACTGGCTGATCAAGGGCTGATCCGCGCCGCGAACATTCCGCTGACCGTTCGCATCATTTCGGGCATGGTATCCGGTGCGATTTTTCAGCGGATCGCCGGTGATACGCGGATCACAGCGGAATGGGAGGCACTGCCCGATGTGCTGACTGATCTGCTGATCAACGGAATTGGAGTGAGCGGATCATGAAACTCACGATTGCAGCGGCGGGGACGCGCGGCGACGTTCAACCGTATGTCGCGCTTGGTACAGGGTTAGCGTCAGCAGGCTTTGATGTTCACGTACTGACGAGCGACGATTTTGAAACACTGGTCACAGATGCGGGACTCACTTTCCGTTCGATTGGCGGCAGCATAGAACAGACGCTGCAAAGCGAGGAATGGCGGCAAACGGTCGAATCGGGGAATTTTCTCAAAGTTATGCGCAAGATGAATGCCGAAATGACCCAACGCGCGCATGAAATCACCGTCAAACTACCGCCGCTGCTCACGGATACCGATCTGCTCATCGCGGCGACGGGCGGCGTTCCGGGCACACTCGCGGTCGCGGAAAAACTAGGGACTCCTCTCATGCTGGCGTTCGTGTTCCCGATTACACCCACGCGGGATTACGCCAGCCCGTTGATGCCGTTCGACTCACTTGGCGGGGCGGTCAACCGGGCTTCGTTTCGTGTGATGCAGGCGGCGCTGTGGCAAACCGGGCGCGTAGGTGATCTCACCGTGCGGCGCGCATTGGGTGTACCGCCGCCTCCGCCGCTGACTGGACCGGTTCCGCGTTTGATGCGGCGCGGCGTGCCGATGCTGTACGGGTTCAGTCGTCACGTATTGCCGCCCCCCGCTGATTGGAACGACAATACCCACGTCACCGGCTATTGGTTTCTCGATCAAGCCGACACATGGACGCCCCCCGCCGACCTTGTCGCGTTTTTGGAACGTGGATCGCCGCCCGTCTACATCGGATTCGGCAGCATGAGCGGGCGTAACCCGCAAGAATCCGCCGCGATCGCACTGGAGGCGCTGAAATTGTCCGGTCAGCGCGGCGTGATCGCGTCGGGGTGGGGCGGCTTACACGCCGAAGACCTGCCCGACAGTGTGTACATGCTGCGATCTGCGCCGCACAGTTGGTTATTTCCGCGCATGGCAGCGGTTGTGCATCACGGCGGCGCGGGGACAACTGCTGCCGGACTGCGGGCGGGCGTGCCTACTGTGATCATTCCATTTATGGGGGATCAGCCGTTCTGGGGTCGACGTGTGGCGCGGTTGGGCGTTGGCACAGCACCGATTCCCCGCAAGCATTTGAGCGCACCCTCTTTAGCGGCGGCGATCACCCGCACGGTGACAGATCAAACGCTGCGGCAGCGTGCCGCCGAAATCGGCGAGCATATTCGTGCCGAGGATGGGATCACAAACGCTGTTTACGTGATCGAGCGTTACGCGGCGCGGAAACACTGATCTGGTTAGCGGTATGCCGCGTCATGCAGAAGATCATCGGCAGATGCACCGTACCGGAGTTCCCCGGTTTCACCTGTGCTGCGTTGTTCGAACCGGGAACGCTCATTCCGGTGAGCCGAAATCCGTTAGGCGGGTAATTCTCCACGAAGCAGCAGCGCCCATCGGTAACAAAATGGGCGCTGCTGTTTTCAACAACTGACCCAAACTGGTCAGGAAAAAGTTAGGTAAACACACCCCACACCAAAGTTGTCTCTTATACTACTTATAACAACCATCAATGCATCGCGGAGAACTCATTATGGCACCGGCATCGATTGGGCAGCAGATCAAGGGGTATGAGTTACGAGATTGTCTCGGAGAAGGCGGTAATGGTGCGGTTTACCGAGCGTACCAGGCGAGCGTCAAACGCGATGTAGCCATCAAGATGAT
This sequence comes from uncultured Chloroflexota bacterium, assembly GCA_937927665.1. Classification (GTDB taxonomy): domain Bacteria; phylum Chloroflexota; class Anaerolineae; order Aggregatilineales; family Phototrophicaceae; genus Flexifilum. Next base: position 6,891 of record CALBRY010000276.1, on the reverse strand, counting down.
CCTGCCCGCCATTGCCAACCAACCGGATTTTATCCGCCGCTTTGAAGCAGAAGCCGAACTCGTCGCCCGTCTGGAGCATTTGCATATTGTTCCGCTGTACGATTACTGGCGCGATCCGGATGGTGCTTATCTTGTGATGCGTTGGTTAAAAGGCGGCACCCTGCGCGATATGCTCAAAATTGGCGCGCTCAAGCTTGAGACGGCGCTGCAAGTGACCGACCACATCACGTCCGCGCTGGAGGCAGCTCATCGCAGCGGCATTGTTCACCGCGATCTCAAACCCGCGAATATCTTCCTCGATGAAGATGGGAATGCCTACTTGGGCGATTTTGGCATCGCAAAAGACCTTGCCAATCCGACCGAAGAACGCACCGGCGAGGATATGATCCTCGGAACACTGGACTATATCTCACCGGAACAAGCACGCAACGACCCTATCACGCCGCGCACGGATATTTACAGCTTTGGCGTGGTGCTTTATGAAATGCTCGTTGGAGCGCACCCGTTTCCGAACATCGGCGCGATCGCGCGTTTATACAAACACTTGAATGAACCTCTGCCCACCATCGACAGCGCGGATATTCCGTCTGCCGTGAACGATGTCATCCAAAAAGCGACCGCGAAAGACCCGGCTAAACGGTATGCCAGTGCATCCGAACTAGCCTTAGCACTCCGTCAGGCTGCCGCTCTCGAAACAACGGGGTCGTATAACCCGGTCGAAGTGCTGACCCTGCGCGAACAAGAAATTCTCGGTTTGATTATCGATGGACTGCCAAACAAGGAAATTGCACAGCGTCTCACCTTCACGGTAGGGACGGTCAAATGGTATGTCACCCAGATTTTTAAGAAGTTGGGGGTGCGCAGCCGGGTTCAAGCGATTGTGCGTGCCCGCGAACTTGACCTGATCCAGCGGCATTCGGACTCACAGGTCAAAGACATGCCCACGCTCATGTTGAATGTTCTGCTGCCGTTAAGCGCCGAGCGGGTAGAAAACCCGTATAAAGGACTGCGCGCCTTTAAATCAGCGGATTACGAAGATTACTTTGGGCAGGAGAAGCTGATCGACAAGCTGATCAGCCGCTTGAGCGAACGCGGCGACCATCACCGTTTTCTCTCGGTGATTGGTCCGAGCGGCAGTGGCAAATCCAGTCTGGTCAAAGCGGGTTTGATTCCGGCTTTGTGGCGTGGGGCTGTCCCCGGCTCCGAGCGCTGGTATATCATCGAGATGCTGCCTTCTACGCATCCTCTGGATGAACTCGAAGTCGCCCTCACGCGCATTGCCTCAAACGCGACCCAGACTCTGCGAGAACAGCTTCAGCGCGATATTCGCGGATTGGCGCGGGCAGCACAAATCGTTTTGCCCGAAGAAGGCGAACTGCTGCTGGTGATCGACCAATTTGAGGAACTTTTCACCCTCGTAGAGGACGAGGCGGAACGCACGCATTTTCTCGATCTCATTTACACCGCAGTGATGGACAATCGCAGTCGTGTCCGTGTCGTGATCACCCTGCGCGCCGATTTTTACGACCGCCCGCTGCAGTACCCCGATTTTGGCGAACTCGTACGCAACCGCATGGAAACAATCTTGCCCCTCTCTGCCGATGGGCTGGAGCGCGCGATCGCCCGTCCTGCCGAACGGGTGGGTATCACTTTTGAACCCGGTTTGGTTTCGACGATTGTCCAAGAAATTCACTATCAACCGGGGGCGCTGCCTCTGCTTCAGTACGCGCTCACCGAACTGTATGAGCAAAGCAAAGGGCGCGTGATCACCCGTGACGATTATCACGCGATTGGCAAAATTACCGGCGCACTGGCGAAGCGTGCAGAAGAAATCTTTCAGGAACTATCGCCCGCACAGCAGAACATCGCCCAGCAGATGTTTCTGCGGTTGGTGACACTTGGCGAAGGCGTTGAAGATACCCGTCGGCGGACGCTGCGTTCCGAACTGACCTCAATTGCTGACACCGATGTGATGGAAGAAATCATTGATACCTTTGCCACGTATCGTCTGCTGACGCTGGATCATGACCTTTCGACCCGTCTGCCAACCGTTGAAGTCGCGCATGAAGCAATCTTGCGCGAATGGGAGCGGTTGCGCGGATGGCTCAACGCCAGCCGTCAAGAAATTCGCCTCCAACGTCAGTTATCCGCCCTTGTGGAGGAATGGCAAAAGGCAAAGTATGAGGTGAGCTTTTTGCTGCGCGGGGCACGGCTGGAGCAGTTCGAAAAATGGTACGGAGAAACGCAGCTTGCCCTGACCCCGGAAGAACACAACTTTATACAGGCAAGCCTTGAGCAGCGAGAGCGCGAAGAACACGAAGAAGCCAAACGCAAAGCTCATGAAGTGCAGTTGGAACGGCGGTCAGTTCTGTTTCTACGCACCCTTGTGATCATGCTGTCGCTCGGTTTGCTGGTGGCTGTCGTTTTGACCGGGGCTATATTGAACGAACGCAACCGCGCTGAATCGGCGCTGGCGAGTGAACAGCAAGCACGTCAGACTAGCGATGCAAGCCTATTGCAAGCAGAAGCAGCAGGTTGGGTATCCAGCGCTAACGCACTGCTGCCGGGGAAGCATTTCAACGCTGAACTTGCCGCAGTGTTGACAATTCGCGCGCTGCACACGCATTCGACTTCTGAAGGGCGGGCGGCGCTGTACGACGCGATCGATGGGCTGTTTACGGATCGCCTGTTCACCGGGATTCCAGCTCCCTATCAGGTCGCATATAGTCCCGATGGGCGGTCATTGCTCATCGGCAATCGGGAAGGTATGTGGCGTTATAATGCGGCATCCGGAGAACTTGAAAATAACGGGTTTTCGGTGTGGTTTGAACTTCTAACGATTTCGCCGGATACCGCACTTGTGCTTACTCATAATCAAGCTGGACAGCTTATTTTTTCGGATGGCGCGACGGATGTTGTCGTGGAAGAACCACCGGAAGACGCTCTTTATCCTAACAGCCGCGGCGCATTCTCGCCTGATCACACGCTGTATACGAATATTGGACAAAATGGTCAGCTTTATGTATGGGACACCGCAACCGGGCACCTGATCGATCGATCGTTCCCCAACACCAACACAGGATTAACGGCGATGGCTTTTTCCAATGATGGGAGCAAGATCGCCTATGGCACCCCATGGATAGCCGTGGTCGATGTGGCGACAGGCGACGTTCTCAATCAGTTTGCGGTACACAACACTTATCTGAGAAGTATTGCTTTTTCGCCTGATGATCACTATCTGCTGACTGCAAGCGATGACGGCACCGCACGTTTATGGGATTGGCAGAACGGGGAAGATATCGTTCGTTATATGGGGCATATCGGTATAGTAACCGCCGCTCAGTTTGTGCCCGGTGACACCAGCATCGTGACTGCCGGACAGGATGGCACAGTGCGGGTTTGGGATATGCTGTCCGGGCAGGAAATGCGACGGATGACCGGGCATACCAACAGCGTGTTGTCGCTGGCTGTTTCTCCCGATGGCTTAACGGCTGTCAGCGCCAGCAATGACAGCACGGTACGCCTCTGGAATATCGATCTCAATCGCTCTATTCGCCACCTGCAAGTGGATAACGTTCTCAACCGTTTTGCTGTCTCAGATGATGGTCGAACGCTGATCACATTCGGATTTTCATTAAGGCGATGGGATAGTCAAACGCAAACGATGCTTTGGGAAGTCCAATCGGATGATGTCGCATGGGATATCGCGATTTCTCCCGATGAAAATACGATTTTAGTGGCGAACAGCAGTTATCTCGATCCTTCGAATCAGCGTCCGGGTGTGCTGCTCAATGCCCATAATGGCGATGTGATCCGCACTTTTGCCGACGATGCAAGCTGTGCAGCATTCTCCCCGGATGGGCAGCAGGTTGTTTACGGAGATACATCGGGTATGCTGCATCTTCTCACGAGCGACACGACCCGCGAGATCCTCTCGATTACAGCGCACGAAGCAACTATATCAACATGTTCGTTTTCGTCTGATGGTTCGCATCTCATCAGCGCAAGCGCAGACCAGACGGCAGCGCTCTGGGATGTCACGACCGGCACCGAGATCGTTCGCTTGGTTGGTCACCGAGCGCCTATCACATCGGCTGCACTTTCGCCTGATGGCACGCGTATGGTTACCGCCGCAGGCGACAGCTCGGTCATCATTTGGGATGCAAACACGGGCATCATGGAGAATCGCTTGCGCATGAATACGTTAGCGCATGATGCCAGCTTCTTGGCATCCGGTACTGAGATTGTGGTGACGACATGGGACGGAAACGTCACGTTTTTTTCCGTCGAAACAGGAGACATCAGAGGTACGTTTCGAGGGAGCGCGGGCGGCGCTGTCATGGGGATCCTGTCCTCTGACGGAAGTATGTTCATAACAGGCGATCAGAACGGGATGATCACCTTTTGGGAGGTGAATCTCGAGGATCAACTGCGCACCGCCTGTTTGCATCTGTTTCAGGATTTTTCGAGCGATCAGCGTCATCAGTACACGATCCCCAACGACACAGCTACCTGTGATCCGTTTGGCGGCGCAATCACGAAACGGGAAGCGGTGATCCCTGTTGATTCATTGGTACCGTATGCCAACGATCAGTTTTCGACGGTTGTTCCTTCAAACTGGGCGGACGATGGTCGAATGTACTTCTTGGGAACCAACATCGACTACCTAACTTTTGCCGTTTCCCAAGAGCTTCCCGCCGACCTCGTTGCAACGCTCGAATCCACCTATGGCGCTAGTTCACAGCCAACCAGAATCGATCAGGTCGGAGATTATGAGTGGGAGATTCATGAGTTTCGATTGTATTTGACTCACAGCACGGTGGCGATGCTGCGCGTAGGAACGATGACCTACATCGTTACGCTGTTGGTTCAAGAGGGGGAGCATGAGCATCTGTATCAGGAGGTGTTTCTTCCTGCGCTTGAGGCATTCCGCGTCTTATCGACGACTTCGCCAGCAAACGAACTCTGAAATAAGTGCTGCGTTCCTTTGTGTTTTCGCTCAGCCGATCCAGACTGCGGAAAAAGGCGTTGGTCTGCTCGGGGGTTTCCGGGGCATATACGGCGCGTCAGGAAACGGGAATGGACCAGCATTCCCGTTTCTTATTTGATCAAGGTTTTTGCTCCAAAAGATACGTGATTGTGTAGCATCCGGCACGCAGCATAAACTCTACATGTTCACCGATCTGCACCCCATCAGCTAACGCCTGCCCATCGATCGAGACCTCGCTGATCTGTGTGCCGGAAAGTACGACCTTAGCATAGGTGTTGAATGGGATCGTTAGTTCGAGCGTTACACATCCTGAGCTGTCAATGCGCCAACCGCTCTCGTAGACTCCGGCTGCCGAGCGAAAACGTGCCCTTGCCCATTGGAGCGACGAATCGGGTCTGGGCGTGATACGCGCCGTGCGGAAGCCGCTCTCATCAGCGCCCGAAATCGGGTTGATTCCGCACATATCGCGGTACATCCACTCAACGATTGATCCATAAGCGTAGTGGTTGAGAGAGTTCATCTTGGCGGAACGCATCGAACCGTCAGGATCGAATGTGTTAATCTGGGGGGATCGCATCGAACCATCGGGATTCAGCGAGTCCCAACGCTCCCAAATAGTCGTCGCGCCCAGATTGACAGCGTAAAGCCACGAGGGAACATCTTCGTTTAGAAGCAGCTTGTAGGCGAGATCATTCGCACCGATGTTTGACAGAACTCGGCACAGATAAGGTGAGCCGACAAACCCGGTGCGTAGGTGGGTGTTGTCTTCTTTGATCCGCGCAATCAGGTCATTTTGGACGCGCTCACGATGCGCATCGGGGGTTAGATCCATGAACAGCGCCAGCAGGTAGCCTGTCTGAGTGGGTACAGCAAGCCGTCCCGTTGCGGTGAAGAATTCTGTCTGAATTGCCGCCTTGATTTCTGCTGAGAGGCGTTCATAAACAGATGCAATATCTGCCTTACCGAGGACATTCGCGGCGCTTGCTACCAACCGCGCTGAATAGCAGTAAAACGCCGATGCGATGAACTCGTGAGGCGTGCCGCCTTTGCGCGATGCGGGATCAGATGCATCCAGCGCCAGCCAATCGCCAAAGTGATCCCCTCCAGTCCACAACCGCCGCCCACCGGATGCATCATCACACCGTTTGATGTAGTCCACCCATGCGCGCATGCTGTCGAATTGTGATTCCAAAATCGCAGCATCACCGTAGAATTCGAAGAGATTCCACGGCAGGATCGTCGCTACATCTCCCCATGCGGTAGAGCCTCCTTTGTCTAGATTCACCATTGGCACGATATGCGGAACCATGCCGCCGAGCTTCGTCTGTTCTTTCCCGAGGTCGTAAGCATACTTTCCAAGAAACGCCGCCGAATCCATATTGAAGCATGCCGCGCCGGAAAAGACCTGTATATCGCCTGTCCATCCCAACCGCTCATCGCGCTGCGGGCAGTCAGTAGGAATATCAAGGAAGTTCCCTTTCTGACCCCACATTGCATTCTGAAACAACCGGTTGACTTTTGCGTTCGATGTCTCGATTTCGCCTGTGATGTCCATTTGCGAATAAACGACGCAGCCTGTGAAATCATCGATGGTGAGATCCCCTACCCATCCTGACACCTTCACGTAACGAAAGCCAAAAAACGTGAAGTACGGTTCAACAACGGCATCTGTCCCATCAGCGATGTAAAGATATTCCGCCTTCGCAGTGCGCAGATTGTCGCGGAAGAAATTCCCGTTCTGCATCACCTCCCCGAACTGAAGCTGAATCTGCGAACCATTTGGCGCGCTGGTTTTAAAGCGAACCCATCCCGTCATATTTTGCCCCATGTCGAGTACGGTTTCGCCTGCCGGTGTGTGCAGTACTGCGACGGGCTGAATTGTTTCCATGATACAGACAGGC
>CALBRY010000275.1 GCA_937927665.1 uncultured Chloroflexota bacterium | reverse complement strand
CGACGATTTGACCGACGCTGAAGGGGAGTCGCTCGCCGTGATGCATGCGGCGTTTGCGGCGCGTCATCCGGCATGGGATCACCGTATCGAAGTTCAGTATATGGCGCGGCGCGGTTTGCAGATGTTCCGCACCGAAACGCACCGTATGGGAAATATCAGCCCCGGCGAACCGTTTCATATCATTGATGCGGATCGGGCATGGCTGATGAACTGGTATTTCGTGCGGACGTATGGCATTACGCGCTACGGCGTGCCGCCTGAAACGCTGATCGCGCCAATCAGCAAAGCGGAATTTTTGGAGGCGATCCGCGAACATGCCGATCACTGGATCGATTATGTTCAAGACATGAACCCACCGGGGCGCTCGTATGCGGTGCTGACATTGTGCCGCGCAATGTGCAGTTTGAATACCGGAGAGCAGGTTTCAAAGCGGGCAGCGGTTACATGGGCGGAGAGTCATTTGCCCGATGTATGGCTGCCGCTTGTCCGCCGTGCGCTGATCGCACGGGGTGACCCGGCACACACTGACCTGACATTTGCCGAAACGGTGCAGTTTGTCGAGTTCGCGCGGCGGCAGATTCTCGAAGCGAAGTGAGGAAAACCCCCAAGTGACAAGTGATGCGCCGTAACGCATCACTTGTCCCCTGTGAGTCGTTAGCGCTGCGGTTGTTTGAGGCTTTCCGCCAGCTTGTCGAGCGAACTATTCATGCCCTGAATCGTCATATCGCGCATCTCGCCAGCGGGCATACCGGAGTAAACCAGCGTCATGCGCGTTTTGCCGCCGAGGTCTTCAAACGTCAAGGTAAAGAGGAATTCCGAAGGGGCTTCGGCGGGAACGCCGTGTTCGCTCGGTGACACGATTTCGCCCTGTTCGTTCGAGAATGCATCCGTCATCACCAAGCGTTCAATCGGGCTAATTTCGCGGAAGGTGCCGGTGCTCCAAAAGTCTTGCCCTTCCTGCGAGCGCATAGCGAAGTGATACTTGCCTCCTACGCGCAGATCGATCTTCGCGGCGGGAGAGGTGAATGTTTCCGGTCCCCACCAGCGCATAAGATGTTCCGGTTCTGTCCATGCTTTCCACACCAGTTCACGCGGTGCGTCGAACACACGGGTGAACACGATATCACCATTCGGCTCGATGCGGGTCGAATTACTATTCGTGGTCATCAGTCTCCTCTTTTCCTTGCAGTTCGTTTAGATAGGCGTCCAGACGATCGAGTCTGCTCTCCCATAAATCACGGAAGGATGCGAGCCACTGATCGAGCTCAATCAACGGCTCAGGGCGGAGTTCATACCACCGGCGCTGGGCATCTTGGCGCACCCGCACCAAACCGACCTCGCGCAGTACGCGAAGCTGTTTTGAGACACCGGGTTGGCTAATCATCAAGATGTCTGCAAGGTCGCCTACCAACCGGGGTCGGTCGCGGAGCAAGTCCAAAATACGCCTGCGCGTCGGGTCTGCCAACGCTTCGTAGATCGTCGTCATAGAACAAGCATACCACATTGGTTATATAACTGTCAAGGTATATAAGGGTGTGCCGAATGCACATTTCGAGCGTGATTAGCGCTCATCTGTTCCAGAGCGGAGAAAATTCTTAACATGGATTCTGCGAAAGCCCGGTTGTGCCGACACCATGCCATCGACTATACTTCCTGATCCAAATAGAGAGCTTGCCCAACATGTCTTCTCCAGTTGATGAAATCAAACAACGACTGGATATTGTCGATTATATCAACCGGTTTGTGCCGCTCAAGAAAGCTGGACGCACCTATAAAGCGCCGTGTCCTTGGCATGCCGAAAAAACGCCTTCATTTGTGGTTGATCCTGTCAAGCAGACATGCCGCTGTTTTGGCGCGTGCAATGAAGGCGGCGACATTTTCTTTTTTGCGATGAAGCAGAACGGCTGGACATTCGCCGAAGCGTTAAAAGAATTGGCGCTGATCGCGGGTGTTGAACTTAAACCGCAAACACCCGAACAAAAAGAAAAGGATGCCGCGCGCGATCAAATGCGCGCTCACCTGAACACAGCGGCAGATTATTTCCACGAGCGCCTTTTCGATTCGAATGATCCCGGCGCGGTAGCGGCGCTTGAGTATGCGCGGGTTAAGCGCGGCTTGACGGATGAGACGATCCATCGTTTCGGGATCGGTTATGCACCTGCCGGATGGAGCGCACTGCACGAAGCGCTGACTCATTTGGGCATCCCTGAAGAAGACCTGCTCAATGCGGGGCTGCTTTCCAAAAATGATCGCGGACGCGTGTACGACAAATTCCGCAACCGCTTGATGATCCCGATCCGTGACGAACGCGGGCGAACGGTCGGGTTTGGGGCGCGTGCGCTTGATCCGAACGATAACCCGAAGTATTTGAACAGTCCGCAAACGCTGGTTTTTGATAAAAGTCATCTGCTGTTCGGGCTGGATTTGGCGTCCAAAACGATGCGCGACGGGGAAACTGCCGTGATCGTCGAAGGCTACATGGACGCGATCTCGCTGCATCAAGCAGGATATACCAATGTCGTCGCCCAGATGGGAACAGCGCTCACCGAGGCGCAGTTGAACTTGATCGCCCCGAAATGGGCGAAACGGATCATCATGGCGCTCGATTCGGATGCTGCCGGACAGAACGCGATGCGTCGCAGCCTAGATGTCGCGCGCGAAGCGCTGGCGAAAGACTACGCGGGGCGGCTTTCGGTTGAATTTCGGATTCTGACGCTCCCCGGCGCGAAAGACCCCGACGACTTGATCCGCGATAATCCGGCGGCATGGGGCGAACTGGTCGATTACGCGCTTCCGGTCGCAGATTTCGTGATCGAGTGGGAGGCGCGAACTCTGCCGCCGAATGCCAGTGTGATCGAGCGGGAAGCGGCGGCGCGTCGCCTTCTGCCGATTTTGCTGATGACCGAAAACGACCTTTATAAGCGTGATAGTTTGCAGAAACTCGCGCTGAAACTGCACATCCCGGAGCGTGATCTGCTGGCGTGGGCGGCGGAACAGGGCAGAATCGCCCGTGCGGCGGCACCGCGAACGCCATCCCGACCTGCCAGCGATTTCGATCTTGAACCGCTGATCGAAAATCCATTCGCGGATGTGCCGAATTTTGACAGTCCGATTCCGCCCGCGCCGCGTACAGCGCCGCCGAATACTGGACGTGATTTCGCTGCATTGGAACGATACTGCCTACGCATCCTGTTCCATGAGCCAAATTTGATTTATCATGTCAACCGCAAGCTGCGCGAGATCGCGGGGGAGAACAGCGCGCTGGCGCAAGGACCTCTCGCTGAGTTAGGCGCGGATGATTTTAGCCGGACGGATTATCAAGCGCTGATCATTCTGCTAGGGAATGCGTTGGCGCAAGATGACCTAGATGTTTACGATTATATTCGTGAACGTGCAGATGATGAGCTGCTGGCGCAGATAGAACACCTGATGGATGATGATCCATGGGAAGAACTGCGCCCCCGGTTGCAGTTCGGGCTTTCGGCAGACCTGCCGATTATCATTCATCAGAATGAGCGCTCGAACGGCGTTGTGAATGCTCAGGCAGAAATCCTAGAACATGCGCTCCGGCTGCGATTGCAGCGGTTGGAACGCACTATTCAGGAAATCGCCTTCATGCAAATGGAAAACGGGGATGGGGATCAGCTTGAAACGCTGGATAACGTCATCGCAATTACCACGCGGGCGCGGGGACGGATTCAGGCGGCTTTGGGCAAGGGGTTGAGCAGGAACAAGCATGGTAAAAAAGCGTAGTAAACCGGTCAGCGAGCGCACCGAAACAGGGGATCAAGACGAATTCAAGAAGGTGGGCGCTGAAGATGCTGAAGACAGCGCCGACGACTTCGATTTCGAGGATGATGCGGTTGGGGATGATCTGGGCGACGACCTTGCGGATGAGTCGATTTATGATGCTGCGATAGGCAGCGAAGATTCATTCGAACTGGGTGATGACGAGTTCGACGACATGGATGAAGACCGCCTGTTGGAGAGCGCGCGCATTGATAGTTCGCTGGCAGATGATCCGGTGCGGATGTACCTCAAAGAAATTGGGCAGGTCACACTGCTGGATACCAACCGCGAGACGTGGTTGAGCGCGCAGATCGCCGCCGAGCAGCTTTATCAAACGCTGCTGGATGATCTGAGCGCTGTCGAAGGGGAAGGTGCAGTCACCGAAGATGAACGGGTGCCTGAACCCCGCGAGATCGCTGAAGCGGCGTATGCACATGTGCGAAAGAACTGGATGGACGTGCTGACAGGGCTGAAAGGCTTCAAAAATGTCGCGCCGCCAGATTTCGCCCGGTTGATCGGCGAAGTGCAATTTATGATGGATAACCCCGATGCGAACGGGGTTTCGTACACGCGGGAATATCTGCGTCAGCGTGAATGGGGACGTGAAGAAGCGTGGAATGACCTTGCTCGGCGGTTGTTCAACGTGGTACATGGCTTGGTACTGCTGCCGCCGATCTCGCAGAGCCAGATTCGCCGCCAAGTGGCACAAAACGGCGAGCTTCCGTCAGTCGCTCAATTTAATGAATGGCTGCGTGCTGATACCCATTCGCTCGATTATCTGCCTGATCTGTATGATGTGATCGAGGAGCGGAGCGAACTCGCAGCGGAGGCTCTCACCCGCGCTAACTTGCGACTTGTCGTGAGCGTAGCGAAGCGTTATATGGGGCGCGGAATCAACTTCCTCGACTTGATTCAGGAAGGCAATATCGGCTTGCTGCGCGCTGTCGCCAAGTTCGATCACACCAAAGGGTTTAAGTTCAGCACGTATGCGACATGGTGGATCAGGCAGGCGATCAGCCGTGCGATTGCTGATCAAGCGCGCACGATCCGTATCCCGGTGCATATGGTCGAAACGATCAACCGTTTGATGCGTGTGCAGCGTCAGCTTCAGCAGGAACTGGGCGCAGAACCGAGCGCTGAACAGATCGCGCTGGAACTTGATTTCCTTTCGCCAGAAGAAACCGAAGCGATTAAGCAGATTCGCCGTGACGGGATCAAGATGGACCCCGGCTTGACGCGCAAACTCCGCCGCGCCGCTCAAAAGGTGCGAAAGATTTTGCGGCTTTCGCAAGAGCCGATGAGTCTGGAGACGCCGATCGGTCAGGAAGATAACAGTTTGCTTGGTGACTTCATTGAAGATGACAAGGTGCTGGGTCCTGTCGATGCGGCAAGCCGCCAGCTCTTAAAAGAACAGATTCGTCAGGCGTTGGGTATTTTGAGCGAACGTGAGCGCGAAGTGCTGGAACAGCGTTTCGGGCTGGTTGACGGGCAGGATCACACGTTGGAAGAAGTCGGGAAACATTTCGGGGTCACGCGTGAACGCATTCGCCAGATTGAAGCGAAGGCGCTGCGGAAACTCCGTCACCCGACGCGCAGCCGCCAGCTTCGTGATTATCTGGAGATGTAGCTGAATAGATGGATGGTAGGGACAGGATGCCCTGTCCCTACCTGTCGGATGAAGGGCGTTTACAGTTCAAGCCGCCATACTTCGTCGCCATCTACGACGAATCCGAAGTTGTCGATTTCCGTCCCCGTATCGTCATCGCATCCGCCGTCGGTATCCTGCGTGATCGCGAGTCCGTTGTAGTTTCCAGCATCCACCTTGATGGTGATCGACCCGTTTGCTTCCAGCACGCCAGTTTCACCCAGATAGTCAAGCTCCTGCGAAAGCTGAGTCACGCCTTCCGGGAGAAGGAACAGGAAGCAGACGCGCGTTCCCGTGCCATTAGTGACCACGACGGAGTATTCCCCGGTGCCGACTGTGTTGCCGCTCATGTTATCCAAACCGCCGCAAGCAGCGAGGATACTGATCAGAGCGACTGCCATTGCAAAACGAATGATTCCCATCTTCATTTCAAGGATCCTTATGTGCGTTATGCTGTTCGTTAGGATTGTGACAAATTATCTGCGATTATGCCCGATCAAACTTCTAAAAGTTCTGTAAAAAGCGTGGGAATATGCAATGACCACAACATTGAATAAACGCCGATTGACTTTCTGCCCTGTATGCGGGCATGAATTGGGCGAACGCGAAGAAGGCGGGCGAGTCCGTCAGGCTTGCGCCAACTGCGGTTATGTTCATTATGTGAACCCTGTGCCAGCTGTAGGGATGTTGATCGAGATGGACGGCGGCGTCGTGTTGATCCGCCGCTTGCATCCGCCGCATCAAGGACGCTGGACGCTGCCAAGCGGATTTATCGAAGCGGACGAAAGCGCCGAAGATGCAGCGATCCGCGAGGCGGAAGAAGAAACCGGACTGAAAACCGAAATCATCGAATTGGCGGGGATCAATTCGTTTCCCGAAGGTCCACCCGTCAGCGGGATCATGATTTTCTACCGGATGCGCCCGATTGGTGGACAGCTCAAAGCGGGAGATGATGCGGTTGAGGCGCAAGTGTTCCAGATCGAATCGCTGCCGGTGCTGCCGTTTCGGACACACCGCGAAGTGATTTCGAGTTGGTTGGAAAAGCGCAGCCGTCGTGAGAACGGGGAGCGCGCCGTTGTTCGACACGATGACGAACCTGTCGAACGCCCTGATTTCTTCATTCGTCCGGCGGAACTGCGCGACGCGAATGAATTAATCGCGCTGTTGGCGCTGATTCCGGCAAATCGTGATCTCAGCCGCGATGATATGCGTGATGCGTATCAACGCTTCCGGGAAAGCGACGGTATTCATGTTTTTGTTGCCGAGGCGCGCCAAACGCCCTCGATCATCATCGGATTTATCGCCATGAGCGTGATCCGCACGCTGACGGAGGGACGCGGTTTGATCAATGATATGGCGGTCTTGCCGACGTATCAGCGGCGCGGGGTAGGGGCGGCGCTTATGGAAGCGGTCGTCCGCAGTGCCGAAAGTCATAATCTGCGATCTTTGATGGTCAACGCGGAACGCGCCAACGATCGCGCTAGTGCATTTTACGCGGCAGCGGGGTTTACACAGGGCGAAATCCTTTGCCTTAAATTAAGGTAACGCCCAAATGCTCATGAATATCTACTAAATTCTTCATGCCGCTGGCGAGCGGCATCGTTATACTAATCGGTGTAGCGGAACTCAAAGAATGGACGTTGATGTTCACCAACCGCACACGACTGATCCAGCACAATCCGATACAGTACAACTACGGGGCAGCAGTCACCGATGTGGATGGTGATGGCGCATTTGAGATTGTCGTCGCCGGATTCGGATTTCCCAATCTTGTCCTCAAATGGACGGGTAGGAGTTTTGTAAATATCGCCGGTGACGCGTTGGCGGACGCGACGCGACAAGCGATCGGTATTGCGGCATGCGATATCGACGGGGATGGGCTAGAAGAGCTTTACATCTTGAATACGGACACCTTCGCCGGGCAGAAGCGGTTCGCGGATCGCTTGTTCGATTACGCTGACGGGGAATGGACGGATTTATTCTCACTCGGCATCAACAATCGCATTCTGAATATGACCGCCGGACGTTCCGTTGCCGCCGTTGATCGACTGGGGGCGGGGCACTACGGCTTCTTCGTCGCTAACTACGGCGGACCGATGCGCCTGTATGAACTGGATGATGATGGGCGTTTGGCGGATGTCGCACCGCTGGCACGGCTGAATTATGTCACGGGGGGGCGGAGTGTGCTGGCGCTGCCGTTGATCAGCGATGGGATGGATATATTCTCTGGCAACGAGGGCGGCGCGAATTATCTATTCCGCAACAATGGCGACGGTACATATATGAATATCGCGGATTCTGTCAATCTGAGCGACCCGACAGAAAATGCGCGCGGCGCTGCTGTGCTGGATGCGAATCACGATGGCTTGTTTGATCTCGTGGTCGGCAACTGGGAAGGCACACACCGCCTGTTCATCCAATCATTTGATGGCACATTCGTGGATCAAGCGCCGCCGGAAATGGCTTCACCGTCGCGGGTTCGCACCGTGATCGCCGCCGATTTTGACAACGACGGTAACGAGGAAATTTTCTTCAACAACATCGGTCAGCCGAATCGTCTTTTCG
>CALBRY010000274.1 GCA_937927665.1 uncultured Chloroflexota bacterium | reverse complement strand
CTCAGGAATTGCTGCCCCTACTTCCAATGCTGTCTCCAACCATAACCGCTTTGCATCATCGAGCATGATGAGCGCTTCTTCGCGGCTCTCTGCATTGGTCATGCAGCCTTCCAGCAGTGGAATCCGCGCAAACCAGTATCCGTCCTCGTCGGGAATCAACTCGATTACGTAAGGCAGCGCCAAATAATAGGCGAGGTTTTTAGGCATTGTCTTCGTCCTCATCTTCTTCCTGACTCACCCGCACACGATCGATCAGATTCAGCGCTTCACGCACATAGATCGATTTGACTGGACGGCGGAACGGTACAACCAACACACGCGGTTGACCGTCGATTGTGACCGTGAACGAGTGATGACTTCCGCTTGATCGCGTCAGTTTGAAACCGTAATCTTCCAAGACGGCGCGCAGGTCTTCAAACGAGACATCTTTGGGATTCTGCCGCAGTTTTTGCAGCCGTTTCTCCCATTTGCTCATTCTACAGCCTGCTGCATGAACGGGTACAAGAACGCCCCCGGAAAATCATCGCCGACTTTTTTCTGTTTCCCCGTCCATGTGCTGATCGTGATGCGAAACACCGATGTCCGGTCAAGCTCGTCATCAGCGATCGGGCGGTAGTGTTCACCCGGTTTGAGATGCGGGAAGTATTTATCGAGCAAAATTTGAAGCCCGTGCCGCTGTTCGGCGGCATCCTCGACGATTGCCGCTGTGCCGAACGCCATCACGCTGCTGTATTCGACGCTGAATTCAAGCGCTTCGTCGGCGGGGAGCAGCCGCCCCATCTCCGTGACGGTGAAGCAAACTTTATCCGCACCTTCGACATTGGCACGGGTGCGACCCACGCGAGCAGTGTGCATGTAGATTACATGATGTTCTGCGTCGTACACGAACAAATTGCTGTTGATGAACGGCTGTGAATCGTGAACCGTCGCCAAGTACCCAACCGGGGCGCGGGTGAGCAAATCGATGATCCATGCTTCATCGGTAACAGCGCGGTCGGCGCGGCGCACGTGATCAATAGGCAGATCAGCATAGTCGCGGGAGGGCATCGTTTTTGTCCTTTGGGTGTTGAATATTCATAATTGTACGGATCCGATTTGCACCTGATAGACACGGATCAGACCAATTGTAGGAATAGCACAGCCCGAATCATCCCCCGTATGTTTCATGCTATAATGCGTGATGGCGTTGGGCGGAAGGGATATACCAGAGATGCCGACGTATTTTGATCCCGATATTCGCGCCGCCAAGCTGGTCGATTTACCCGTTTTGCGGCGCTTAACCGAACATGCAGCCGTTCTCGATTGTGAATTGGGCTGCACCCGCGATACCGTTGGCGTGCATGGCGCGCTGATCGGCGGGGGTATGTGGGCACGCGATCATTATACGCTGGTTGGGCGGGCGCATAAGCAGATGATCGCGGGACAAATACGCATCAAACCTGCTGAACATCTGGCGCAGATCGTGTTCGTTGCGCCGCCGCTGCATGAGGGCGACTCGAACACGCCGCACCTGCACTTGATCGACGCGCTCGCCGCAGAATCGGGCAAACGCGGCGCGCATTTGTTGATCGCGGAAGTGGACGAATCGAGTCTGCTGTTCACCACGATGCGATCGGCAGGATTTGCGGTGTATGCAAGGCAAGAACTCTGGCGTGGGATTCTTCCCATTCCTGAGGAGATTGAACCCGCCGAACTCACCCGCGATGTGGGCGATGACGCTTTCGATCTTCAGCTTTTGTACACGCGTGTTGTTCCCAAGCTGGTGCAGCCAATCGCCGCACCGCCGCCGGACAGCGATGGTTATGTGTACCGCGAAGAGGGCGAGGTGCGCGGCTACGTTACAGTGAGCGAAGGCAAAAACGGGATTTATCTCGTGCCGTATCTCGACCCGGATATGTCGTCACGGCAGGCGGCTGCCATCCTTGCCGGGGCGATGCTTCAAGCAAGCCGTGCTGATAAACTGCCGATCACCGTTTGCGTGCGGCGCTATCAAGAATGGTTGACGACGGCGCTGGCACAACTCGGCTTTGACCTGCTCGATCAGCAGGCGGTTATGGTACGTCACATTGCGGCGGGTGTGCGTCAGCCCGCATATCAACTTTTCGCTCCGGTGTTGGACGCGCTTCCGGCGGGCGCGCGTACACCGACCACCCGCATGACGCCGACTCTGTTGGTACACCCTGTTGGAAAGGGAGAGTTGTTACCTACCCGATGACTGAACGTCGAATCACGGACGATATACATGAACTGCGGCGGTCGCTGCCGCCGCATCTGAACGCAAAACTGGACGAGATCGGACACCTTGACGATCTCCTTGAAATTGTCCTCGATCTGGGACGCATCCCCACAGCGCGCTATACCTTTGGCGAACAGGCGCTTTCATTCCATGAAGTGACCCGCACCGAACTTGATGCGATCGTCAACAGCATTGGAATGTTTGACGCCGATAACCGCGCCGGGATCGAGCGGACGCTGCACCGTATCAGCGCGATTCGCAATCGCGCGGGCGCGGTGATCGGGCTGACCTGCCGCATCGGTCGCGCTGTGTATGGGACGATTGACATCATTCAAGAGTTAGTCGAATCCGGGCAGAGTATTTTGATTCTCGGTCCGCCCGGCGTCGGCAAAACAACGATGCTCCGCGAATCCGCGCGTGTGCTGGCGGAAACGCGCCGGGTCGTGATCGTGGACACCAGCAACGAAATCGGCGGCGATGGCGATGTGCCGCATCCGGCAGTCGGTAAGGCTCGGCGGATGCAGGTATCGCACCCGGAACGCCAGCACGAAGTCATGATCGAAGCGGTGGAAAATCACAACCCCGAAGTGATCGTGATCGACGAAATCGGACGCGAACTCGAAGCGATGGCGGCGCGCACCATTGCCGAACGCGGCGTGCAGTTGATCGGCACGGCGCACGGCAACGCGCTTGATAACCTGCTCCTAAACCCGACATTGAGCGATCTGGTGGGTGGGATTCAGGCGGTCACGCTGGGCGACGAAGAAGCGCGCAAACGCGGCACACAAAAAACCGTGCTTGAGCGCAAAGCGCCGCCGACGTTTGATGTGTTGATCGAACTGCAAACGCGCGATCGGCTGGTCGTCCACGAAGACCTTGCGGGCGCAGTTGACCTGATTCTGCGCGATAAACCGCTCCCGATTGAAATTCGCTATCGCAACGAACAGGGCGAAATCGTCGCTGAAACCGCGACAACCGATCCACGTTCGCTGACTGATCGGCGCGGTGAGCGCACCACGACCGGACAGAATGGGCGGAGTACATCCCGCACACGACGGAGCGCAGAAGGCGCGGGCGATGAACGCGAATCAGGGCGCGAACGCACGATCCGCGATTACCGCGAAGACGACAGCGACAGCGGCGAATGGTCGCCGGGGGCAGCCCCGCACGGCAGTTCGCTTGCGAAAGATGGTCGCCCGGTGCGGATGTATGCCTTTGGTGTGGCGCGTAATCGACTCCAACAAGCGGCGAAACGTCTGCGCGTGCCGGTGACGATGATCGATGATCCGGGTCAGGTTGATATGATCGTGACCCTGAAGAATTATTATCGCCGCCGCCCCAAGCTGATCGTCGATGCGGAGCGGCGCGGTACGCCGATCTATGTGCTGCGCGCCAATACGGTGACGCAGATGGAAAACTTCTTGATCGACGTGTTCCAGAAAGGGGACGGCGGCGAACATCCGCACGACCCTTTTGATCAAGCGCTCACCGATGCGCGAGACGCAATCGCGCGGGTGCGCGCTGGTCTGCCATATGTCGATTTGAAACCGCAAGTCCACGCGATCCGCCGCGCTCAACATGAGATGGTGCGGATGGCACGGCTCGAAAGCGAAAGCCACGGAACCGAGCCGGATCGTTATGTCAGGGTGCTGCGGAAAGAGGAGTAATCCTCGAACGCCCCCGTTCCTTCTCTAATTCACTATCGGAGCGGGATCGGGGGCGTAGTTTCTAAAAACACTCTCCGTCGACCCACACGGGCGGTGTATTCCCCATGTAATCCCCTTCCAACAGTGTTGTTTCGCCGTTCGTCGTGTTCATCATGAGCAGGGCATACGCCGAACGCGCCGCCAGCATCACCCCATCCGCGCTGTAACGCGGATAATCGAGATGCGTGAACTGCGGCGCGACAATCTCGACCGCTGTTTGATCTGCCGCGCCAACTAACCCGATCCGCCATAAACGATTTTCGGAAATCTCTCGAAAATCGCGCATCGCCGCGATCATCGCGGTGCTGTCCTGCTGCCACTGCAAATCGAGCGCCAACGCTTCGGCATAGCTCAACTGCGTGGGGAGCGCGCCGGGATCGCTGCCGACCATCCACACCTGATCTTGATTCGGGATCGGTGAAAATACGAAGCCGATCAAAAAGCCATCAGGCGACCAGCGCGGCTGACTGACGGTGCCGATCGGAAAATCGGTGCGGCGGGTTTTGTTCTGCCCGTCCGCGCCGACCACCCACAAATCGGCTTCACGGACTGTCGTGGTAACCGGTGCATCGGGGAAGGCGGTTGCATACGGATTCGCACCTGCCGGACGTTCTTCATAGCTCACATACGCCAACCATGCGCCATCCGGTGACCAGCGCGGCGTATGCTCATCGCCTGTGATCGAATAAAACGCGGGTTCGCCGCCATCCGCCGCAACCCATGCGATCCGATGTCGTAAGCCTCCGGTGGCATCGTAACCCGCCGCCGCTTCGATCAACGTAAATGCGATCCGCGATCCATCGGGTGACCACACAGGTTCCCACTCGCTCCATGACTCCGGCGGCGCGCTCCAGCGAACGACCGGCTGCATATCGGCACCATCGGATATACGCGCCGAATAAATGCGCGCTTGATCGGGTGCGTCGCTGAGTGTGAATAGGACGCGGCAGCTATCCGGCGAAACACCCCATACCTGATGCAGCCCGCGTCCGAAGCGGAGTTCACGCGTGGCTGCGCTTGCCAGATCGTACACGTAGATGCGATCGCCCGCCGCGCCTGTGAATAACAGACGGTATGCGTTTTCTTGCGCGCTCACGCCGAACGCACCCAACCCCAGCAGCGCCAGCCCGATGATCAGATATTTCACCGTGTGCCTCCCTGTTGATGGGATGGATTATAGCGAATGCGTTTCACCCTATGCAGGTTGCTCAAATATGTATCCCTGTCAGCGTTTAGGTTTCTCGGCGGTTTAATCTCGTATCGCATGCCCCAGAAAGTCGCGGATCAAGACGCGGTAGCGGCGCATCAGCAAGCGATCCGCAAGATCAGAGGAAAGGCTGTTGATCCATGCGAACAAGCGGGTTGCGCTTCCCATCACATAAACGTGCTTGCGTGTTTCGACTGCTTTGATCAAGGCATTGGCGACTTGTTCGGGCGAAACAATCGGCGTTCCCATCGACCGCCACAACGCATGAAATGGTCTTTCGGCATCGGTATCCGCCGGAGCGGGACAGAAGAATGTCAGCGTGACGCCGCTCCCCTCGTGCTCACGGTTGATCGCATCAACAAAGCCGCGCACTCCTGCCCGTGCCGCCGAATCGACGGTGTAATACGGAAAAGCAAGCCGACCATCGGCAAACCCGCCGAGGTGAGCGATCACACCGCTGCGCTGAGTCAGCATCACGGGCATAAAGGCGCGTGTAACCCAGATCGCGCCCATCAGGTTGATGGTCACAAGCCGCTCAATATTCGCCGCGCTGTGATCGAGAAACGCACGCCGCACATCATGACCTGCCGCATTCACCACCACATCAACGCGCCCAAAGTGTTCGACACAGGCGCGGCTGACCGCTTCGAGATCGTCCGCGCTGGTGATGTCGGCGGTGAGTACGAGCGTCTCGCCGCCGAGCGTTTCCGCCAGCGCTTGCAGTCGATCTTGACTGCGCGCTGCGAGGGCTAACCGCGCCCCACGCGCTGCATACGCCTTTGCGATCGCGCCGCCTAAGCCGCCCGTCGCACCGACGATCACCACCACCTGACTCATACCGTGTGCGCCCCTTCGCCAAACAGGTTAAGCATAATCACGCCGATCACGATGAGCGCGATACCGATGAGCGCCGGAAGGCTGAGCGTTTGTTTCCACACAATGATGCCGATCAAGACGGTGCCGACCGTGCCAATCGCTGACCAGATGGCATAAGCGATGCCGAGCGGAATCGTCTTGAGCGCCAGCGAGAGCATGTAAAACGCAACTGCGTAAAAAATGAAAACGACGATGCTCGGCACGAGTTTGGTAAACCCTTCCGAGAGCTTGAGCGCATTGGTAGCGATGATTTCACTCAAAATGGCGATTGCCAGATAAACAGCCGGATTCACAGTTTTTCCTCCACGATTTACAGTTTTTCTTCTACAAGCTGAAGTATGGTCGATTGCAGCGCCGCCCGATCCTGATCGCTGGTAGGAGCAAGTCCCAACAGGTTGGTGATCCACCAGCCATCGACCGCGAGCCGGATCATCCGCGCCAGCGGCGGATTGACCGCTTGATCAAATTTGCTTTGCCAAACGGCGTAGCGTTCCCGCAGCGGATCTAACAAGCTGGGATTGACTTCGACAGCAGCCATCATCGCGGCGGAGATTTCAAATTCACCGCTCACCGCCGCAAGGCTGGTGATCACATAGGCGCGAATCCATGCGTTCGGTGTTTCCGCCGCGTCGGCAAGATTCGCCGTCAGGTGATGCTCAAACTGCTGAATGAACACGTCAATCATTCCGACGATCAGCGCTTCTTTACTGGGGAAGTGATAGAGCAAACCCCCTTTGCTGATCCCGGCGGCGACAGCGACCGCTTCGAGCGTGAGTGTCTGAATCCCCGACTCGATGATCAAGCGTGCCGCCGCAATTACGATCTTTTGTTTAGTCCGAGCGCTCTTGTTGTCCATGCTAAAACTATACCGTCTGGACGGTATAGTTTTCAAGGGTCAATTTTCGAAATCAACGAAATAAAAAGCGCCCGGTAAAACTTACCGGGCGCTTGATGCACTTGTGTGAGATGAAAAATCAGGTGGCGGGTTGATCCAGCCCGATTTCGATGTAGTTATCAAGCTGGCTGTCCGTCACCATGCCCGTATGCGATGCGTAGACTTCGCCATCACGCCCGATAAACAGGCTGGTCGGGTAGCCGCTGATCGCAAACTGATTTTGCAGACGAACATCGGTATCGAGAACTACGGGGAATGGGAGCGAAAGCTGCTGCACGAACGGCGTGATCTGCGCGACGGTTTCGCCGTTGTTGATCGCCACCACGACGAAGCCTTGATCCTGATATTCCTCATAAGCGCGGGCGATCGACGGCATTTCTGCACGGCACGGCGGACACCAAGTCGCCCAGAAATTGAGCATCACCACTTGCCCCCGATAATCGCTCAGAATGACCGGATCGCCGGTGATGGTCGATGCGGTAAATTCCGGAATCGAGCCTGTGCCGGTGCGGGGGCGCATACTGGCGAACAGGATCATCGCTGCGACAGCAAGCGCACCAGCGGCGAGCAGCAGAAGCATCGACGGGGTTTTACTGCTTGTGGGAGCGGTTGAACGCACTTTTGGCGATGCACTCATGAGGGTCTGCCTTCTTACGTTTTTACTGACAAGGAACTGCACATCTGTCGATTGTATATCGGGTTTGGGCTAACACACGGTTAGCACTTTCGGGAAAGTCCTCAGCCACCCCCGACAGCGGGAGCAGGTGCGCTGTAAGCAGACGCCGCAGTTTGTCCTTTTATGGCAATCCGCGCGAGTTTGCGTTTCGCGTGTTCGCCACCGCAGACCGGACAAACCACTTGATCCGCTTGACTCATGGAAACCCGTTTTTCAAATGACTGTCCGCAGCCGGGGCAGTCGTATTCATACATTGGCATGGCGGATTGTCTTATCCTTCAATTGTCCTCTCGCTCACTTTAGTCGAACGAGCGGACAAGAGCCACATCCGATCGCTTATGACGGGGCATAAGGTTTGCTAATGCGGGCAGGGGATTACGCGCGCGGGAATACTTTTCCACCTCTTTTGAATATTCCTCAAAATTGACCCTCGCATTCCCCCACAGGACATGATACACTTTTGGGGCAATGTGGGAACAAGTAGACAGATGATTGTCTCGCCCGCATGGGTGTCGTGGTTGGGCGCCCGGTAGACCTCCTCAGAGAAAACAGACTGCAGTAACTTCCAAGTCTCCTGTGTTCTCCGCGTGTATCGCGTATGCATCCTGAGCTTTTGGGTATGTAGTGCGGTGAAGGCTATAGCAAACCTAATGCTTTAGGAGCAGAAAAAGTGACGACTCGTTCACACGGTACAGTTAAGTGGTTCAACGCGGACAAGGGCTTTGGTTTCATTGCCCAGGATGGCGGCGAAGATCTGTTCGTCCATTACACGGAAATTCGCTCGAGCGGTTTCCGTACGCTTGAAGAGGGTGCAAAGGTCGAATTCGACATCACCCCCGGCAAGAAGGGCAAGCAGGCTAGCAACGTCACAATCGTAAACGGCTAATCCGCCGAATACGCAACCTTGAATCACGAAAAACCGCCTCCATTATGGAGACGGTTTTTTTGATTCTTGCGCTAGAGAGGGATTTCTTATCGAAATCCTTTAGCCACCGGCTGGCGTTTCGGTCACAGCAGGATCATCCATCATTTCCGGCGCGTCCGACTGGTTGGCAAGCACGCCCGCCAAGCGATCACCCTCGATCGCGTAGCTGATCACCTGCGGCGCGTCCTCACTGCCGAGGATCACGAGCAGATAATAGGTATTCGGCGAAAACTGTGTCCCTTCCAGCGTGAAGATCACACCGCCGCCGCCCGCCGCATTCGCGATCAAGTTGACGCCGCCCGCCGGAACGAGGAAGGTATACGCGCAGTTGGCATACGCCGCGCCTTCGCTGATCGCGCCAAAGTCGCCGGTCATCGTATCCGGTTCATCGGTTGACATCGCATCTTGGGTCGCAGTGTCCTCAACAACGAATGTGGGATCGCCGCCCGAAAGCGCGGTGCATGTCGCCGCGCCGTAGGAATTCATATCGGTGACGGCAGTCTGCGCGCATGGATCATTCGCCGCAGGTGCTTGATTCGGGGAGATATTCGCGCCCGTCAGCGTGCCGGGAAAGCCGACACTTGCCGCAAGCATCACGCCGTCATTTCCGGTCAGATCAAATGCCTGACTGCCTTCGATTCCATTGATGATCGTCACCAGCGCGCAGTTTTCGGGAATGAATGTGACATTTTCGCGGACTGCGTAGCCCTGAAGCGTGCCCGCTTGCGCCGAACCAACGACGATGATCGTTACCCAACTGCTGCGCGCATCAACCGTAATCGGACCGACAACCGCCTGACTCAATGCCGCGCCTTGCGGAACAAGGGCAAGCGTCGTCCCAACAGGAAGTTCAACCCAGCCGCTGATCGCGCCAAACGTCAGATCTTGAATTGTCCCCGGCTGACCATTCACATACGTGATCAATGCGGGTGCATCCGACGCGAAATGTGCGAAGCGGATCGGGACGGCTTGTACGGTGCTGCCGCTGTCCAATGACGCGGTAAATTCCGGCGTTGGCTGAACAATGTTCGGCGATGTGGTTGGCTCAAACGTGGGATCAAGCGTCTGCTCGACGGTGGGGGTAACGGTAGGTGTCGTATCCTGAGCGGATACCGTGATCGCCGCAGATGCCATTAGAGCAAGCAGCAGCACAAAGAGGGTGAATCGACGCATTCGTTTTTCTCCTGAATATTGCGGAATTACTGAGGGGTTCACGTTCCATATTGATTGGGAGCGTGAAATACCCCGTTAGCATACGCTGTCTAGCGGGCTGACAGGATGGGTCAGGGGAGCGATCTTTGAAGGGTTGTTATGTATGGGTTGTTGGCGGGCAAAGGTCTACGTGTATGTGGTCTAACGAGTGCGGTATGACCATTTCCCGATGGTGTTACGTTGCGGCACTCAGTAAATTAACGGGATTGATTCGCATAAGTTGAGATTAGCCGCTGGTGACAACCCGTAATTCCACCGATAGACCCGACATCACACAACGCCGCCTCAGCCTTTTGATGATCGCCGTACTGCTTTGTGTGATTACAACCGCAGGGTTCACGATCGTGCTGTTGAATATGGCTGCGCGTTATGAACAGATGCTCACTGATGTGCGCGCCGAAGTTTCTGCACTAGCGAACATGACCGATGCGCCAACCGGAGCGATGTTATCGTTCGGTACAGGTGGCTTTGATGACATCCCCTATAGTGAGTGGCTCGGAGTCTATGCAGAATCAACCCTGTGGCCCTTTCAAGGTGCAGTGTCGCTGAGGTTTACCGATCACGCTCAAGAACGGGGTGATTTTCAGCGCGATTTCGAGATCGGCTTTTACCGCTACGGTCCGGCATGGTATTCCCGCCATTTCATCACCGAGTTCTGGTTGGGGGACGGCGAAGGTGGTGTTTTGTCGGTCGCGGGAAATGATCAAGGCGGGGGTGAGCTGCAAGTACGCAACCCATTGGATACCGATGCGATTCGCTTGAACTTCACCGACGACGATCACCCGTTTATCGGTACGGAAAGCGGACGCGCGCTGTATCTCACTGCTGAAGAAGGCGTGATCTCTGAAAATGAGCATATTTTCAACGCAGGGATCACTATCGCCAGCGAGAGCGGCAGCGTTGGTATTGTTACGGAAGGCTGGCGCGACGGTCAGAACCGTATTACGGCGGCAGCCGACGCGCACAGCCTAATTTTTATCACGCCGCTTTCAGAACCGATCGGCAAGTGGTGGCTGGAGATGCTCACCGGCGAAGGGTTTATCGTCCACAGCAGCGCCACCGATGAAACAATGCAGTTTCAATGGCTGGTGATCGGCGTGCGTTAGCCGCGGATTTCGGACAGCAAGAACGTAATCGCGGCAGGAAAACGCGCCGCCCATGCGTGTTCACGATGGATCGCGCCTTTTTCTTCGACATACATCAGGTTATCACCCGGCTTGTAGCCTTTGGCAATCAATGCTGCTTGCAGATCGCGCACGCCTTGCAGATAAACGGTATGTCCGTCGCTTTCCGAAATGCCGAACCAACCCGCGACCGTTTCGCCTTCCCGCATGCCAATATCGTGATAGACGCGCCCATGCCCGTCTGCGTGGGCTTGAATTGTTGCCAGCAGCGCGTTATCACCGAACCAGTACGCGGTGCTGAACGCGCCGCATAACCCGAATACGTGCGGATACATCACGAATCCGTACAGACTGATCAACCCGCCCATGGATGATCCGGCAATTCCGGTGGCGGCGGCTTCGGTGCGGGTACGAAATCCGGCATCGATCAGCGGCTTGACGGTTTCGGTGATGAAGCGTACATACGCATCGCCGCGAGCCTCCACCTGCAGCCCTTCCGGTATACGAAACGGATACGGCGAATATTCTGTTCCGCGCTGCTCTCTCATGTTGGGAAGCCCAACGATGATCGCTTCCACTCCTTGAGAAGAAAGAGCGGTCATCGTCTCATCCACTTCCCACTCGCCGGAATTGCTGGTGTAGAGGTCAAAAAGATTCTGCCCATCGTGCATATAAATCACGGGATAGTGCCGGTCACCGCTGGCATACGTCGGCGGCAGCCACACCATCACATCACGACGGTTATTCAATTGAGGACTGTAGAAATCGCGCATTACGAGCAGATCACCCGTAACCGTATTTGGATTCCCGTTGTAAGGCTGCCAAG
>CALBRY010000273.1 GCA_937927665.1 uncultured Chloroflexota bacterium | reverse complement strand
GCCGAAAAAAGCGTCAGGGTCGCGCAGCGCGGTAGAACTCCGTTTCGGAAGCGGCTGGCTCATCCGTATTGCTCCTCAAAAATCGCTCATGAGTGGTACAAGTATAGCACAAATTTTCTGATTCAGCACATCTCATCTGATGCACATTTGCCCCAAAGAATCGGGGGCTATGATCACGGTTTATAGGGGCGAGCCGCCCCTATACGCCTGTTTGACCCGATCGCAGTTCGGCGGGATACAATCAGGCGGACGTGTCGATAAGTTGGATAAGGAATAATACCCGATGCTGCAAAAACTTGCTTTAATCGGACTCCTACTGCTGCCCATGGTGATGTCTGTGCAAGCCCAGACGCAAGGCACTGAACCGTATGATCCGCCCACTTGTGGACAGCCGTCCCCCGTGCCGCTCGGTGAATTGACCGAACGCGAAATTGACATAAACAGCCTAATTCGCAGCTATCTCATCTATGTGCCGACCGGATACGATCCCGATGTTGAATCCCCGCTTGTGGTGAGTCTGCACGGATTCGCCTCCAACCCGATGCAGCAGGCATTTTTCACCGGCTGGAATGACTTAGGCGAACGCGAGAACGTGATCATCGTGTATCCACAGGGTACAGGCTTTCCGCTGCGCTGGGCGGCGGGTTACGATGGCGTCACCGATCAGGTGGACGATGTCTCATTTATCGACGGGTTGATCGCCTTCCTATTTTACGATTTCTGCCTTGATTCCAGCCGCGTGTATGTGAACGGCTTTTCGAACGGCGCGGGGATGACACACCGGATCGCATGTGAGATACCCGACCGGATCGCAGCCGTCGGCATGATGAGCGGGGCGTATCCGGCGCTCGACAGCGCGTGCGAAGCCATTTATTGGGCAGCGCCGCGTACCATTCCCATGATCGCGTTTCACGGCACGGCTGATCCAATTGTCCCCTACGAGGGTGGTGATTTTATGGATGCCGGACTGCCGCCGGTTGCAGCATGGGCGGACGCATGGGTGGAGCGGAATGGATGCGCCGCCGACGAACCGACGGAGACAATCGGAGCGGTGAGCGGCATCCGCTATACAGACTGCGAAGGCGGGGCAGATGTAGTCTTATACACCGTTGAAGGCGGGGGGCACCAATGGACGGGCGGAGGCGAAGCGCCGGGGTTCATCGTTGGTGAGATGAACCGCGATGTTAATGCCACCGAGTTGATGTGGGAATTCTTCAGCGCGCACCCGCTGAACTAGAAGCAGAGAAAAACATCAGCGCAAAGCCGCAAAGAGGTTTCCATATTCCTTTTGCGCCTTTGCGTTAACTCTGTTTTTTCAGTGCTTTGTGATCTGCTATGGCTTGATCAGCGCCAGCACATGACTGAGCCGCTTCAAGTCGTTGGAAAGCAGCATCGCCAGTTTGCGACCGCTGTTCACGCGGAACTGATAGCGCTCATCATCCGGGTAAGCGTAGCAGGCATAATTCAGCGCCGCCGCGATCAGTTCATCACTGGGTACTTCTTTCGCATTCAGCACCAACCGGAAGAAATCGGTGCGCTGTGTGAACTCGTAAACCTCGTCCGCCGTGCATAACTCGACTTCGCTCAAGCTGAGCGGCGGACGCGGCGGCAGACTTTGCACCATTACGCCGTTGAAGCGATAGCCAATATTGATCACGCCGATTTCGACCGGAACCATGCGATTTTCACGCTGATCCATCAGCGCCACATTATCGACTACGCTTGCCATCACCAATTCACGCGCCAGCGCATCGTCATCAATCCGTATCGCGTGGATCAACCCGACCGCGATGACCGCTTCATCGTCGGTGATCGGAACTTTGACGAACGATCCGAACGTGTGCTTGTCGTCGATTTTGCTGCTGCGCGTCCCACAGTCGAACCCCATCGTACTGGCGCGCAGCACCCGCCCGACCACATGACGTTTCTCATTGATAATCATTTTGCTCTCCCTCTCTTTCATGTGGGGGCTTAATGCAGCCTAAACTGCGTCCGTTCCCCACGTGCGAGGCTTTTACTTTGCAGCTTACTGGAGCTTTCCGGCTCAAGGGCGTTTTGCAGCATGTTGACCCGGATCAATTCGTCCATCTGCTGTTTTTCGATGCTGCTCACATAAGCGAGTTCATCCGCCCGCGTGAGCGCATACGGGTAACTTCGTCTCCCTTGAATAGCGCATTGTGCGAGGATCAACGCGTGCAGCGCCCTCACTGCGGCTTTATCACGCGCCACCCACATCGGAATATCGACACGGATGATGATCGGTCGCCCGCCCGCCGCCACATTGATATAGAAGAATCCGATTTCGAAATCCGCGCCGCTGCGATCCCGATATTCTTTATTTTGCGGTGAATTTTGCGTCATCACCGCCGATCGTTCCCCCGGCGCGAGTACATGCGCCAGCAGCATCGCATCATTCAAGCCTTCAAATTCGCCGTTCGTCCGCAAAATCGCATCATTGATCTGATCCGGTTGCAAATTCAGCAGATGCAGCAGACTAATGATGTACGTGCTGCGCGGCACATCCAGATAACCCGCCAAAATCGCGCCGCTGTCGCTCAGCTTTTGCAGCGATTCCATGTATTCTCGTTCAATATCCCCACCCCCTTCGATATCGGCATTCCCGAAGAACTTCAGCAGCCCGCCGTCGTGCAGCGTGATCATCGGCTTTGCTTCGGCGCGGTTTTCCCATGCCGATTTCGCCAACCACTGCATTTCTGCCAGCGAGCGCCGCGCGTTGATCGTCTGGTTGGTGATCAAGCGCCCGTCACGGTCAAGCAGCATCTTTTCGCTGTAATACAGTTCGGGATAGGTGAACTGATGCGGGACGCGGTTTGCACCATGAAAATACGTGAAGATGCCAATATTGATCAGGTAATACAGGGCGGGCGAATGTGTATCCGGGAAAATCTGACTCCCATCCGCGGCGATGATCGTGCCTTCGGTGGGGATGGGCGGCGCTTCGCCCACGCCGCAGATCAATTCATCATAAGGGCGCGGAGCAGGGGCAGCCCCCCGGTATCCGCTCACCGAAGATTTCCGCACCAGATCGATCCGCTGATGAATCGCGTCCAAATCAGTACAGGCATAAAACGCCTCGATTGCACGTAACAGCCGCTGGCTTGCGCTTTCGCCCCGGTGCTTAAGATAACGCCCGAAGCTCTGTACCTGATCCATCACTTTCGTGAATTCGAGCGACACCCGATATTACTCCGCAAAAGTTAACCGGAATCAAACCGAACAATCCGCATCTCAAACGATTGTTCTAACCTTAAGGAAGAGTAGCACTATCGTTCTATTCCGTCAAGCCGTCTCGCTTGAGCACTTAATCGGAATGATAACAAGTCTTAATCTTGTACACTTTGAACGAAAAGACCTCTTTTTTTTCACTTTCCTTGTTGTGCAAAGCTGCGTTATAATCGATGAGAGAATAATGAAATATTGCGGCACGCTCGGGTTGGGCGCCTTCCTTGTTTGCGGACTCCGTTGGCTAGAATAGACAAGAGAGTGGATAGATGGCATCAAACCCGGTTGCCCTGAGCGCCGTTCAATCGGCGCGTAAAGAAGAAATAATCTTCGCAGGGGATAATGTCCGCTTGGCAGGACAAATGGATTATCCCACCTTCCAGCCTCCTCCAGTCGGCTACCCTCTTTTGTTCGTGCTTCCACAGGCAACCTGCAACAGCCGCGAAATGTACGATGAATTCACGGCGTTGGCATTGGAACGCGGTTATGCCGTTTTCCGTTGGGATAAGCGCGGAACGGGCAAAAGCGGTTCGAGCGGCAGTGGGTCAGCCGTTCAAGATGCGGTTGAGGCATATCAGGCAGCGCTCGCGCGTCCGGGGATCAACCGGAACAGCGCGGTCATTATGGCGCTTGGTTCGGGAACATCGCTGTTGGGGAGCTGCTACGGCTTATTCGCCCGTGAGCAAGCACCGATTGGAGTCTTGTTGATCGCCAATATGCTCGATGAGCAGGGAATTACCGCGATCAACGCCCGTGTACAAATCGTCAATGGTGCTAACGATTGGACGCCTGCGGAGCAGTATGCAGAAGCCGCTGCGTTGGCGCATCAAGCGATCTATGCCTACGGTGCCGATTATTACATCGCGCCCGATGCCGATCGCAATCTCAAGACCTCTCGTAATGGTTCGACTCATCTCCACGCTGGCGCGCGAAAGGTGATCAGCAGTTGGCTCAACTCGCTGGCTCGCACTTCAACATTCGCCTAACGGATCACGCCGCGCTCGTCACTGGGGCGGGCGCGGGGATCGGTGAAGCGATAGCAAAGGCGCTGGCAAATGCTGGCGCGGCAGTCCTCGTCAATGACCTCAATCCAGACCGCGCCGATACCGTCGCCGAATCGATCCAAGCGGCGGGCGGGCGGGCGATCCCGTGGCAGGCGGACGTTTCAAATCGTTTTCAAGCCGCCTCGATGATCGAAGCCGGACGCGATGCTTTCGGCAAAATCACGATTCTCGTCAACGCCGCCGGTATCTATAAAACCGGCAGTCTGTTCACGCTCGATGAATGGGAATGGGAACGCATTCTCAACGTCAACATGACAGGCGCGTTCTACTGCACACAACTTCTTTCCCGTGTGATGCGCGATGAAGGCGGCGGCACGATCATCAATATCGCCTCAACAGTCGGGCATCCCGATCCCCTGCCAGATTCGATTGGCGGAATCGGCTACACGGCGAGCAAAGCCGGGCTAATCGGTCTAACCCGCCAAGCCGCCCGTGATCTTGCGCCCCACAACATCCGCGTCAATGCCGTTTGTCCCGCGCATATCGCCGGGGACGACGCGCCGATCCTACCTCCTGAACAAATCCCGCTCCGTCGTCACGGCACGCCGGATGAAGTCGCCGCGCTGGTGCTTTTTCTCGTCAGCGATGCGGCGCGTTTCATCACCGGGCAGTCAATCCACATCGATGGCGGCGTGAGTATGAGCTAACGCCCAGAAGAAGGGAAACAGCATCAACGCAAAGACGCAAAAACACGCAGGCGCGAAGAGTCTCGCCAACAGTTGTTCTCACTTGCATGATCGCTTTTTCCGCGCTGCCGTATTTCCTGCTGATCTGCTTTGCGCCTTCGCGCCTTTGCGCCTTTGCGTTAATGTCCTACTCTTTTTGACGTTTCTATTTGCGAGTTCAACCAGCGCACAGGGGCAGTGCACCCCGGTGGACAGCGTCCGCTTTCCGGTCGATTCCGGCAGTTTTCACGTGATGCAGTCGTTCGGCGTGCCAAGTGGACGCCATCAAGGACGCTATCACACTGGCGAAGATTGGTACGGTGGGCGCGGAGTCAGCGCCGGAACACGTGTGCAGGCGATCGCCAACGGGCGGGTGACGTATGCCTCACCGAACGGGTGGGGACGTGATGGCGGCGTGATCATCATCGAGCACACCTTCCCCGATGGCACGGTGCTTTACAGCGAATACGGGCATATCGCCGAAGCCGAAGGCGTGACATTCCCCCCGGTGCTGTCGTGCGTCACGGGCGGCATGGTGATCGCCGTTGTCGGGGATGTTCGCCCCGCGCCGCACCTCCATTTTGAAATCAAAACGACGAACCCGGATCGACCGGGGGCGGGTTATTCATGGGCATACCCCACCGCCGAAGGCTATCGCCGCCCATCCAAGACCGTCCTCAACTGGGATTTGTGGCTCAATCCCGCGCACGCATGGCACGCCGATCTTGGCGACGAAACCGCGCCGATCGTGCCGCCTGTGCTTTT
The DNA here is from genome assembly GCA_937927665.1 of uncultured Chloroflexota bacterium. Taxonomy (GTDB): domain Bacteria; phylum Chloroflexota; class Anaerolineae; order Aggregatilineales; family Phototrophicaceae; genus Flexifilum. The sequence continues at coordinate 9,510 of CALBRY010000273.1, read as the reverse complement.
GAGCGATGAAAGCCTGATCTATCTCGATGGTGATCGCGTCTCGCTCCTCAGCAGCGATGGGCGCGTCCTGTGGCGCGTCAATCTCGATCATCCGGCAGTGGGCATCGTCGGGCAGGGATTCGGTGCGGCGGTGATTTTTGCTGATGGTTCGGTGCGCTTGCTCACGCCCGATGGCACATGGAGCGGCGAAAACTGGCAGATCGGTTTCCCCATCGATCAACTCGTGCTCGATCAGCCGGAAAGCAATCGAATTTTGCTCCGTACCGATCAAAATGTTCTGCTCGTGGTCGAACGCGCCTCATGGACATGGCTCACGCCGATTGCAGATGTGCCGCATATCATCCGCGCCGCCGCTTCCGGTGACTTGATCAGCGTGATCACCGACACGAACGAAATGCGCGTTTACCGTTTTGACGGCACACTCATCGACGCGGCATTTTTGCGCGAACCCGGCGTATTATTCGCACTCGCGGACGGTTTTTATGCGTTCACGCGCGGCGGCTTCTGGCGCATCAACGCGGCGGGCGAGTGGACACTGCCGCTCGTGGATACGCTTTCCGGCGGCGAGTCAGCGGCGGTCAGCGTCACCAGCGCGGGTGAGTTCTATTTATTCGATGGTTACACCCTGTTCGCCTATGGGAGCGATCAAATTGCGCGCTGGCGTGTTGATCTCCCCGGTGTCAGCGGCGAAACACGCCTGATCAACACCGGCGAATATCTCATTCTGACCAGCAGTTACGGCGATATTGCCGCCGTCCGCGCATTCGATGGCGCGTTCTGCAATGGGGCGCGCATGTTTGGCGATCTGCGCTCAAATGTCTGGAGCGATCTCGGCGACGACGGAGTTTTGCGCGTCTATGTTGCCGATCAAATCGTCGGGCTGGACTGGCAGGAATTTCTGTTAGGGTGCGGATAAGGGCTTTAACGCAAAGTCGCAAAGGCGCTAAGACTCTCGTCTTGAAATTAACCGTCTGCGTCAGAAAAATCTTTGCGTCTTTGCGTCTTTGCGTTGATGTTTTTTTTCTCTGCGGTTAGCTGTTCTTCTGTTCCACCCGCTTGAGCGCATCCTGTAACCGCAGCTGCTGGATCGTCGTCGTCAGGTCGCCGCGTGTGCGTTCCAGTACGCCGCGCACCACGTCCGTCCGGCGGCGCAGATCACCCGTGATCGCGTCGGGAAAGTCGAACGTCACCAGTTGATCATAAATCGCATCCATCCAGCCGAGCAGCCGCTCTGCCTCCGCGACATTTTCAGGCGCGCCGCCATCCTCGCGCCGCAAAATATCGAGAATAAAGCGGCGGAGTTCGGTCGCGGCTTCGGCTAACCCGTTCAGATAAACATCATGCGGCACATTGAGTTCTTGCGGCGTCGGCAGCGCTTGATCGCGGATGATCGCCCGCGTAGCGAATGCCTCCACCACCTCTTTGAGCGCGTCCGTTGTATAGCCGCTGTTGAGCAGATCAGGATACGCGGCGGTGACAGCGCGCAGTTCATCGGCGGCGCTTTGCACCTTTTCGAGCTTCGCCCCGGCTTCGTCCCATTCGCGGCGGTGAATCGCGCGGATCGACTCCGCGCAAAAGCGAATCAACTCGCGCGATCGGGCGATTGCCGCATCACGCGCGGCATTTTTAGCGACAAACGCGGCGCGGATCGCGTCGGCAATCGGGTTAAGTGCGTCAAGACTGGGCATAGGTTCCCCTGTAGGGGCGGCTCGCGCGCCGCCCAAGAAACGTTACTCAATAATCCGGTGATGCTTCAGCCGCTCAATTAAGACTTCGTGCGGGAGCGCGTAAAGCGTATTTCCGTCGCGTCCGATCATCGTGCGCGCGGCGACGAGTGAGTTCAAAATCGCTTCTTCAATCGCTTCGACCACCGCTTGAAATAACTGATTCATCACCGGGCTGCCTTCCGGCACGCGGTTGACCACTTCGATCCGCCGCTCGGTTTGGTGCGCCCATCGGTGCGTTGTCGAAAAAGCGATCACAAAATCGCCGCTGCTGTCATGGCTGATCGTGCCCGTGCGCGCCAACCCGAACGCCGCCCGCATCGCCATCCGCGTCAACTGCCGCGAATCAAGCGGCGCATCGGTGGCGATCACCATCATGATCGATCCGCCGCCTTCGGTGTCTTTCAGCGTCGGCGCTTGTTCTTTCACATACCCCTGCTGTGATCCTTCGCCCGCAACCGGAAGATAACCGTGCAAAAGATGCTTGCCGATAGGCGCACCCATGATCGTGAGTTCAGCCCGGATGCCGTAATTGCTCTGCACCAGTGCGCCGACCGTATACGTCCCGCCATCGACCGCGCGCGAACTTGTCCCGATCCCGCCTTTGAACCCGAACGCGCTTGTCCCCGTACCCGCGCCGACACAGCCTTCTTGCACATCATCCGAAGCCGACATGATCGCATGGCGCACATGTTCCGCGTGGATATGCCGCCCGCGTGTATCATTCAAAAAGCCGTCGAAGCATTCCCCGACAACCGGATTCACCGTGCCGCTCGTCAAGCCGATCCCCGGATTCGTCTCCAACATATAGCCGATCACCGCGTCCGCCGTCCGGCTGATCGCCAGTGTATTCGTGAGCAAAATCGGCGTTTCGATCTGCCCGCGTGTGCGGATTTGTTCAAATCCGGTCGCTTTGCCGAATCCGTTGATGCTGCACACACCGCCGGAAACTTTGTCATCATACAAATTGCCCGTGTGCGGCAGGATCGCTGTCACACCCGTGCGGATCGGTCCCGTGCCTTCCACGAGCTTTCCTTCGCCTTCGATCCGCGTCACATGACCGACGCGCACCCCCGGCACATCCGTGATCGCATTTTTCGCTCCCGTGGGCAAACGCCCCGGTATCGCGCCTAAATCTCTTAAACGCATTCGTGAATTCCTTAGATAGATCATTCAGTTAAAACGAAAAAGTCAAAAGCATGGTTCATTTGCATACTTTCCCGCGGCTGCATTTTTTCACTTTTAACTTTCCTAAATCACCTTGCGGACGCGCAGTTCCGCAATCTCCGCCGCCGCGTATCCCAATTCGGATAAAACCGCGCTGGTATGTTCCCCGTGCGCGGGTGGAGCGCTCCGCACCGTTGGCGGAGTCGCGCTGAAGTGGATCGGCGGCGCAATCATCGGAATCCCGCCCACTTCGGTAACTAAGCCTCGCGCCTCCACATGCGGATCTGCCAGCATTTCCGTGAGCGTATTCAGCCGCCCCGCCGGAATGCCCACCTCGTTGAGCGCTTCGACCCAATCCGCCGCTGACCGCGTAATAAACACCTGCTCCAACCATGCGATCAGCACGTCGCGGTGTTTAACCCGCGCCGGATTGGTGGCAAAACGGGGATCATCCGCCCATTCCGGGTGATCGATCAGCGCGCACAACTGGCGAAATTGGCGGTCATTCCCAACGGCAAGCGAAAACAGCGCATCCGCCGCTTTGAACGGTTGATACGGAACGATGCTCGGATGCGCGTTGCCGTAACGGCGAGGCGGTTGCCCACTGATCAGCGCACTCGCCGCGACATTCACCAGCGCCGCGATCTGCGTATCCAGCAGTGCAATATCCAGATGCTGACCTTCGCCCGTTGCCCGCGCATGGATCAACGCCGCCAGAATCGATGTCGCCGCGAACAATCCCGCCGTCACGTCCGAAATCGCCACGCCGACCTTGTGCGGTTCGCCGTCCTGCGCACCCGTGATCGCCATTAAGCCGCTCATCGATTGCACCACGAAGTCATAGCCGGGGCGGTCGCAGTACGGTCCGGTTTGACCGTATCCCGTAATGCTGGCATACACGATCGTCGGCTTAATTTCCGCCGCGTTTGCGTAACCTAATCCGAATGCCGCCATCCCGCCCGGTTTGAAGTTTTCGACCACAATCTCGCTGCTGGCAATGACCTTTCGCGCGATTTCTTGCCCCTCCGCGCTTTTGAGATCAAGCGTGATCGCCCGCTTATTCCGGTTGATGCTGGTGTAATACGCGCTTAAGCCGTTGTCCGTCCACGGGGGACCCCAATGGCGCGTTTCATCGCCAAGCACCGGGTCTTCAATTTTGATCACATCTGCGCCGAGGTCTGCAAGCATCATCGTGCAGAAGGGACCCGCCAACACACGGGTGAAATCAGCCACGCGGACGCCAGCCAGCGCGCCAGAAGATGCCAAAGGGGGAAAGGTCATTTTCTCAAGAGGTGCTTACTAAAAAACCCGATTCAATAAGCCCTATTGTCGCTTACTGCATACCTGATCGGCAAGTGCCCCGATAAACCAACACATGCTTAAAACCCGATTTGCAGCGTTGTTTGCGGAACAAGCCGGGCGAGTGGTTTTGATGCCTTTTTCGAGAACGCCTCAATCATGCAGTTGACTTTCGATGATGAGTTCTCCGGCAGGGATCATGAGCATTTCCGGCAGAGATCCGCCGCCCATCAATTTGATGATGGCGCGCACGGCGGTTTCCGCGGTCAAGCGGCGGTTGATTTCGACGTAGCCGCGCACAAAGCGCCCTTCTTCAAGCCATGTCGGGGCATTCGTTCCGCTCGAAACCACGAACAGATTAACCGTCATTGGATCATGTGCTGCCGGTGGAATACCCGCCATTTCAAGCGCGTTGATCACGCCGAGCGTGGTTGCATCATTCGCCGTCAGAACAAAATGAAACGGCGCGGTGTATTGCAGCAGATTTTGAATGTATTCCCTCGCGCGTTCGGTATCACTGGAAACTGCCGCGTCCATGATCCGCATCGCGGCGAGTTCTGCGCCATCCAATAATCCGGCGATCAATCCGTGAGCACGCGCCCCCATAATATCCGAATAGCGATCGGTCATCACGATGGCAGTCAGCGCGGCGGGATTTGCATAGTACGTCAGCGCGTAACGTGCCGCCGCTTCTCCCAGAACATGTCCGGTGTTCTCGTTATCGTTGATGACCGTCACCGCGCCGTCAATCGGCACGTTGCTAAACGCCACAATCGGCAGTCCTGCATCTGCCGCTTGGCGGATAGCGACGTCGATCAGTTCGGCGTTGAGCGAACACACGATTAACGCACGCGCGCCATCGGCACGGGCAATCTGCATTTGTGTCACCAGCGTATACACATCGCGCTGGGCATCATAAACCCGGTAGCCGATCCTGTACGTGTTCGCCAGTAACGCCATCTCGTTGATTGTCGAAGTTGTCGCCGGATTATCGTTCGAACACGAGATATACCCGATAAAGCCGTTGTCCCTAAATGCCAACTGCGCCTGTTCGATTTCTTGCTCGGTAGGATTAGCATCCGCGGGTATGCCGCTCATACCCCACCGTACCGCCGTATCGTGAAAGTAAGTCCGGTTCGGGTCAAATTCGATCGCGCTGGCGACCCCGATCACCGTCACCAGCAGCCCGACGAGGATCATAAACACGGTGAAATACTGGTAGCCCTTTGTCTTGCGGAGTTCCCAACCTTCCATCGCATTGATGAATCCGTCACGCAGCGCCGAAATCGACGCAAACCGATCTTCCGGCGCTTTGCGGATCGCCTGATCGATCACCGCTTCTACTTGTGCGGGTACGGCATGGTTGATTTGATGCAGTGGGGGAGGGGTGTGATAAAGCTGTTTGGTCAGCATCGCCGTTACACTACCGTCACGGCTGGTAAAGGCAGGTTTTCCGGTGAACATTTCGTACAAAATCAAACCGAGACTGTACACATCGGTGCGCGCATCAATCGATCCCGCGCCGATCTGTTCCGGTGCGAGATACGCCGGAGTCCCGCGTATGCCGGTCGCCGTATCCGTCTCTGCGCCCATCATAAGCTGCGCCATCCCGAAATCTGCCAGATAGGCGTTTCCATGCTCATCCAGCAGGATATTACTCGGCTTCAAGTCGCAGTGAATCACGCCCCGACTGTGAGCGTACTCCAGCCCTGAAGCGATCTGCTTAAAGATCAGCGAAATACGATCGCGGGAAAGCCGCCCCGCTTTGATTGCGTCTGCCAGCGTACCGCCGCGCATCATCCGCATCGCGAAAAAAGCGCTGCCCGTTTCGGCATCGATCCCGTAATCGTAGATCGAGACGATATGCAAATGCTCAAGCGTGGCGATGATGCGTGCCTCCGCCGCAAAGCGGGCGAGGAACTGCGCGTTTTCGCTGAAATCGGGTTCGAGGTGAATGAGTTTGAGGGCGATTTCGCGCTGTTCAGCGGGCTGAAAAGCTCGGTATACACGCGCTCTGCCACCGCGAGCGAGCAGATAATCTAACCTGTATCCGCCAATTGATAGGGGTTTGCCATCCATCAATGCAATACATCCAGTTATTCAACGATTATCTAGCCGTTCGACTGTTATCCATTGTGGCATTGAACGACTATCGTGTCGCTATCTCGACGCTAGAATCTGCCAAATTCATTACAAAAGTCATAGCATTGACTTCAATTCAACACAAAAGGCGTGACGTATGACCTGTTTTCCATTACCCCGCTAACTTTCCGCGCATCTGCCAGCGCAGGAATCGCCAAAGAACTCGGCGTTTGTTTGTCGATTTTGATGATTTGGCGAATCTCCACAATTGTTTATACAATACATCTCAGTCTGTAATCTTTGCCAACATTCGCCGTTCGCTTATCCAAGAGATCACACACACTGAGCGTTATGGCTGCCAACACAGCACAACCTGCTTCACCGCGTCCTGCTTCGCCCCGCATCGAGTGGGGTCAATTTCGAGTCCTTTTCATCTCTATCCTCATTGTTGCTGCGCTTGGGCTTTTCTGGGAAGGCGGGAAAGCATTTGCAGAAGCGAATAACTACACCCTCACCATCGCCGGGACGACAATCGACATTTCCCTATTCAATGATGCACAACTGCCCCATCTAAGCGATATTGCCCGCGCATTTGGCGAACCTGCCCAACGCAACGGTGAGCCCTTGTATCAAATGTTGATCAGCGCGGGTTTATTCACGCTTTGGGCGGCGGTGCAGGGCTTTGTCATCGGCGGGGTGATCGGCTTCATTCTGGCATTGATTTTCGCCCATTCACGCTTGATGCAGCGCGGCTTGCTGCCGTATGTCGTCGCATCGCAAACCGTGCCGATCCTTGCGATCGCGCCTATGATCGTGATCTGGATGGGGCGCGCCGGAAACGTCGAACTCGCTGTGCCCATCATCGCCGCCTATTTGACCTTCTTTCCGGTGACGATCTACACGCTGCGCGGCTTGACCTCTGTTCCCCAAACAGCGCTTGAATTGATGCAGACCTATGCAGCCTCACACATCCAAATCTTGATCAAGCTCAGGCTCCCCAATGCGCTGCCGCAAATCTTTACCGCGCTCAAGATCAGCGCGACCAGCAGCGTTGTCGGTGCGATCATCGGTGAACTTCCCTCCGGCATTCAAAACGGCTTGGGGATCGCCATTCTCAACTTTTCCCGCTACTACAACCAATCGCCGCCGCGCCTGTTTGCGACGATCGTCGCCGCCGGATTGATCGGTATGCTGTTTTTCGCCGCCGTCGCGCTGGTGGAGCGCCTCGTCATCCGCTGGCATGTCAACGAAAGCCCGTAGAAAGCAAGCAACTGTGACGACCATCATCTCGCTCAAGAACGTTTCCAAGACCTTTCGCATCAAGGACGGCACAAACGTCCACGCGCTCGATGATATCAACTTGGATGTGAAAGAAGGCGAATTCGTCTCGCTGATCGGACCATCCGGCTGTGGAAAAAGCACCCTCCTACGCTTGATTGCCGATCTCGTCCAGCCTACCAGCGGCACAGTCACGGTGAACGGAAAATCTGCCGCACAAGCGCGCAAGACCCGCGACTCTGGATTTGTCTTTCAGAATGCCACCCTCTACGATTGGCGCACCGTTCTGAAAAATGTCGAGCTTCCGCTCGAAATCATGAATTTCCCCCGCGAAGAACGCGATCGCCGCGCCCGCGAAATGCTCGAATTGGTCGAACTCAAGGGCTTTGAGAATAAGTATCCGTGGCAGCTTTCCGGCGGAATGCAGCAGCGTGTCAGCATCGCCCGTGCGCTGGCTTTTAAGCCGCGCATCCTCTTAATGGATGAGCCGTTCGGCGCGCTCGACGAGATGACGCGCGAACGCATGAATAACGAGCTTCTCAGCATATGGACGGAATTTCACGAAATGTCGGTCATGTTCGTGACGCACAGCATCGCCGAAGCCGTCTATCTTTCGACCAAAGTTGTTGTCCTTTCGCCGCGCCCCGGCAGAATTGCCGAGGTGATCGATATTCACCTGCCGCAGCCGCGCGGACCTGAAACCCGCGATCACGATGATTATTTCCACCTGACCAGTCAGGTGCGCCATGCGCTGCGCGGACACATGGCACAGCACGGGTTTGACGAATAAGCATCATGGCGAACACCCTTAAACTCGACCTGAATCAGCCGCCCGTGGTGGTTGTCGCGGATACCCATCCGCCGGCGTTAGGCGCGGACATGATCGCGCTCCTGACAATCCTGCTGATCGCCGCGGCGTACCACATTCAAAACCCGTTCATGCTCTTCGAAACGCAGTTCGGGTCGGCGTTTCGGAATGCCACCCTTCAGCCCGTCATCCCGATCTTGCTGGCAGCATCCGCCGCCGTGTTGATCGGTCATCCGCGAGAATGGCGGCGTAATCCCATAAAACTAGGGGGCGCGGTTGTCCTAATCGCCTATACGCTGTATGTAACGTTGGCGATATTGCTCAAGATCAACCTTGCCGGGTTGCTGATGGGAATCGACAGCGCGGTGTTCACAGCGCGCTTTAACGACGCATCGCCGATCGATCAGCTTCAAGCCCATGCTTCCTTGACGGCATTTCTCGAATGGGCGGCATTGATCGCCGTGTTCGCGTTCTGGCATCCGTGGTCACGCCTCAAAGTTTACACCAGCGCAATCCGGCGGCAGTCCGCGCCGTTAATCGTCGCGGTGTTGGTGTTGATTAGCTGGGAACTGCTGATCAGCGTGTTCAGCATTCAAGAATTTCTGCTGCCGCGTCCAACTGTGATCGGCGGCACATTCATCGAAACCTACCCGCGCCTTCTCAGCGCCGGATGGAACACCTTCTTGAATGCGTTCTGGGGGTTCGCCGTCGGGTGCGGGGCGGGTGTTATCACCGGGATTGCGGCGGCGCGTTTTACCTCGTTCAGCCGCGCCCTGCTGCCCATCGCCATCGCGATCAACGCTGTGCCGATTATCGCGCTTGCGCCGATCTTCAATAACTGGTTTGGCGCGCTCAATCCGGCGAGCAAGATCGCCATTGTCGCCGTGCTGACCTACTTTCCGACGATGATCAGCACCGTGAAAGGGTTGACCTCGGTCGATCCGCTTTCGCTGGAGTTGATGACCTCGTATGCGGCGTCACCGTTCACTGTATTTCGCAAACTCCGGCTGCCGAGCGCGCTTCCATACATCTTTTCCGCGCTCAAAGTGGCAACGTCGCTCAGTATGATCGCCGCCATCGTTAGCGAGTATTTCGGCGGATCAACAGCGGGGTTGGGGTATAAGATTCGTGACGACGCCGGGCTGTTCAAAT
>CALBRY010000272.1 GCA_937927665.1 uncultured Chloroflexota bacterium | reverse complement strand
TAGGCGTATCCGAAAAAGAGTAGTAAGAGAAATTGGGAATGAATAGGCTTGAAGTCAACGATTTAAAAACTTACTTCTTCCTTGACGAAGGTATCGTGAAGGCGGTTGACGGTGTGAATCTGAGCGTCGGCGAGCAAGAGACGGTCGGCGTGATCGGCGAGTCGGGCTGCGGCAAGACCGTCATGGCGAGATCGCTAATGCGGTTGGTTGTCCCTCCGGGCGAGATTGTAAAGGGCAGCGTACTTCTGCGTAGTAAGAATGGGCGACTCGTTGATGTATTAGGTCTAGAACCGGATTCTGCCGAGCTTCGCGTTGTGCGCGGTAACGAAATTTCGATGGTTTTCCAAGAGCCGATGACAGCATTTTCTCCCGTACACACTGTCGGGTTTCAGATCAGCGAAATGGTCGCCGTGCATACTGGTATGAGCAAGCGTGAACTGCGGGAATACGTGGTGGAACTCCTTAACCGCGTCGGCATCTCGAATCCTGCACAGCGTTTTGACGAGTATCCCTATCAGCTTTCCGGGGGCATGCGGCAGCGCGCGATGATCGCGATGGCGCTGAGCTGCAAGCCACAAATCGTCATCGCCGACGAACCGACCACGGCGCTGGATGTGACCATTCAAGCACAAATCCTCGAACTCATGAAGGATCTCCAGCGACAAGAAAACATGTCGATGATTTACATCACGCACGATCTGGGCGTCGTCGCGGAGAGCGTCGATCGCGTCTACGTGATGTATCTGGGACGCGTTGTTGAAACAACGACAACCGAGCGGCTGTTCCGCGAGCCGATGCACCCGTACACGCAGAAACTCTTGCGCTCGATTCCGCAACCTGGTCATCGTGTGGACAAGTTGGAAGTTATCGAGGGATCGGTGCCGAGCGCAATGGATCCACCGATTCAATGTCCATTTTTCGCCAGATGTGCGTTTGCCATGCCGGGCAAATGTGATCAGGCTGTCCCCGCATTGGTCGAGGCTGCTGAAGGGCATTTCGTTCGGTGTTATCTCCATAGTGACCAATCGGAGCCGGAAGATGAGTGGACAAGAGCCTAGCGCTGGTGGACATCAGCGGATTCTCGAAGTGAACGGATTGACGAAGTTCTTCGACATCAAGAAGGGTTTTTTCAAACAGGTTGTCGGTCAAGTGCGCGCCGTAGATGATGTCAGCCTGTACATCGACGCAGGGGAAACACTGGCGCTCGTGGGCGAGTCGGGTTCGGGCAAGACGACGCTCGGCAGAATGATTGTCCGCGCAATCGATCCCACCCGCGGTGAAATCAAGCTGCGCATCAACGATGCAAAGTGGGTTGACCTCGCCAAACTTCAAGGAAATCAACTGCGCGCTGTTCGCCCCAACTTCCATATGATTTTTCAAGATCCGTATTCGTCGCTCGATCCGCGCATGACGGTGCTGGATATCGTGATGGAACCGCTCCTGCACAACAAAATCGCTAAAGGCGCAGCAGCACGCGAGCGCGTTCGAGAGACGCTTAGGTTAGTCGGGTTAGAGGAACGGCACATGCGCCGTTATCCACATGCATTTAGCGGGGGACAGAGGCAGCGCATCGGGATAGCGCGGTCGCTGGTTTGCAACCCTAGACTGATTGTCTGCGATGAAGCGGTCTCAGCACTTGATGTGTCCATTCAGGCGCAGATTCTCAATTTGCTGAAAGATATGCAGGCACAGCTCGGGTTATCTTACCTGTTCATTGCACATAACCTCGCGGTTGTGGAGCACATTTCGCATCGGGTCGCCGTGATGTATGTAGGGCAAATGGTGGAACTTGGGGTCACCAATCAATTATTCAGCAAGCCTCTTCATCCTTACACGGAAGCCTTGCTCTCTGCCGCGCCGATCCCCGAACCGAATCGCACGCAGGAGCGCATCATTTTGCGCGGCGAAGTCGCTAATCCGGCAAATCCGCCGAGCGGGTGCTATTTTCATCCACGCTGCCGGTATGCAACCGAGCGGTGTGTGAAGGAGAAACCAGCACTGCGCGAAGTTACTCCAGGGCATCACGCGGCATGTCACTATGCCGAAACGCTCGACTTGAAGGGACTGTCGTAAAACGCCATTTTCAACAGCATCATCTACTAAAGGAAAATTCGATGACCAATTCTCGGACGTTATTTGCTTCCGATCTACATCGTCCGCGCTACCACTTCTTGCCACCGTCGAACTGGATGAACGATCCCAATGGCGTGATCCAGTGGAAAGGACTGTATCACCTGTTTTACCAGCACAACCCGACTGAGCCTTTATGGGGAAACATGCATTGGGGGCACGCAGTCAGCGACGACCTGATTCACTGGCGCGATCTTCCCATCGCGCTGGCACCAACTCCGAACGGCGCTGACGAATCGGGGTGTTTCTCTGGCTGTGCGGTGGTCAATGGCGTGCCAACCCTCGTCTATACGGCGACTGCTGGCACGCGCAATGAAGTTCAAACTCAGGTGATTGCGACCAGCGAGGATGACCTGCTGACTTGGAAGAAGCGTTCAACTCCGGTCATCGGTGATGTGCCCCCTGAAACGAGTCAAACCAGTGACTTTCGTGATCCATTCGTATGGAAAGAGGGCGATACGTGGTACATGGTCGTCGGCTCACGCATCAAGGACGTGGGCGGCGTCGTATTCCTGTATCGTTCCGCCGATCTTGTCAGCTGGGAGTATCTCAGTCCGCTACTCGTCGGCGACATCAAGCGAAACGGCGTTATATGGGAATGCCCCAACTTTTTCAAGCTGGGTGAACGCTGGGTGTTGATCATCTCGTCTCATCTGGGGAACGAAACGGGGACAGTTCTCTATTTCGTCGGCACATACGAGAATCACCGCTTTAGCCCGGAGTACGAAGGCGTGTTTGACCATGCTTCGCTGTACGCGCCGCTGTCGTTCGTTGATGATAAAGACCGCCGTGTGCTTTTCGGATGGTTGCGCGAATCCCGAACCGACGATCAACTGCGTCGTGCTGGATGGTCAGGGGTGCAAGCGATCCCACGTGTGCTCAGTCTCGACGCGCACAATCGTCTAAACATGGCTGTCGTGCCGGAACTGGAATCGATTCGCGGGACACATT
>CALBRY010000271.1 GCA_937927665.1 uncultured Chloroflexota bacterium | reverse complement strand
GGACTGCTGGACTGATCCACCCAAGCGCTTAGACGCAGCCAATCGGCACTCACCTGCACCAGCGCAGCAGCAGCGCTTCCATCGTCAGCCCCGGACCAAACGCCATCATCACCAGATAGTCGCCGGGTGCAGGATCAGCTTCGCGCATCATCCGATCCAGCACAAACAATACTGTTGCCGAGGACATATTCCCGAAGTCGCGCAGCGTATCCAGCGAGAATTCGACCTGTTCGGGCGTAAGTTCAAGCTGTGCTTGCAGGTACTCGATGATTCGTTTGCTCCCCGGGTGAATCGCCCAAAAGCGTACATCCTTCCGCGTCAACCCGCTGCGCACCAGCAGTCGATCCACAAACGAAACCACATTCGCCGCCAACAGATCAGGTACGTAACTCGACAAGTACATCCGAAAGCCTTGATCGGTCAGCGTAAAGGTCATGTCCCCCATCGTCTGAAAATCGCAGTATGTCTCTGCATCGACGATATGCGGTGCTGGCAGCCCTCCGTTTTCTGTACCAATCAGAACCATGGCTGCCCCATCGGCAAACAGTGAGCTTGAAACCACTGACTCACTCGTATCATCGAACTGAAGGTGAAGCGTGCACAATTCCAGAGCCAACATCACCGTCAAGCTTCCCGGTCGCGCAACGGCGCTGTCGAAAGCGCGCCGGATGCCGGGGAATGCCCCATAACACCCCATCCCGAAGATCTGCGTACGTGCAAGCGAGGAAGACATGCCCAACTGCTGTGCCAGCAGCAGATCCAGACCTGGCACGCTGAACCCCGTACACGAAACCACGATTAAACTGTCAATCTCGTGGGGGGACACGCCAACGCTTTCCAACCCCTCCGCAATCACGCGTTTTCCCAGCGGTACCGCCTCTGCCATGTACCGATCATTGCGCTGCTGTGTCGATTTCAACTCATCGAAAAAGGCTGCATCGATCACCGAGTACCGCGACTCGACACCGGATTGACGCATTGCCGCGCGGATTGTCCGTTCTCGCTTCGTGCCGGTCTGGCGTGTCAGGAGATCGGTGTACAACGCTGTAATATCCTCCTGCCGAAAGCAATTTGCCGGTACGCCGGTAGAAAGCGCCAGCAGTCTGGGAACTGTCATGCGTTTCGCTCCAATAAGTCTAGATCACGAGTATTCCGGATCAACCAGTCACCGGCTGCTGGGAACCTTCGAAGTGTCCGCAGTCCTAACGATAAAATGCGGGGTCGAATCAAGACGTTGTGCAGCGTTCGCCCCAGCCTAAGTCTAAAACGGAACTGCTGTGTCCACGTTTTCGCATACGCTCGCTTCATGCCCTCAGCGCTTTGATCGCCCGTCAAAAATTGCGTCAGTGCTTCTGCTGCCAAGCGTCCGCTGTGGAGCGCCATCGCCATACCGTCACCCGCCAGCGGCGCAACCATGCCCGCCGCATCGCCCGCCATGAGAACGTCCCCTTCCAAGGGGGTTTTGGGGCACAGTGCTACCTGTCCGATGCTCAGCCAATCCGGCATTGCTGGAACTGCGGTCACCATCCATGCTCCTAACTGTGGATTGTGCTGGCACATCCAGCGGATAAACCGTTCACGGGGCGATCGTTCTTCGGTTATAGCCACGCACGCCGCTTGAAACACGGGCTGTTCAACCAGTAAGCAGACGTTCGTTTGACCGTTTTCAACTTGGGAAACGCCGCAGTATCCTCCCGGAAACACATGCAGATCCAATTGCCCCGGCAGCGGAGTGCCTATGAAATACCGCTTCAGCCCGATATATGGATGCTGCTGTGTGAAGAACCGCCGCTTGAGCACGCGATCGAGGTTACTTCGTTTGCCGTGCGCCGCGATGACCCCCGTCGCGCGAAGATCCCACGTCGAGCCATCAGACTGCGCCGTGACCGAAAAGCCGCGTGCTAGATCGCCGTCAATATCAAGTGCACGCGTCCGGGTTAACAGCTCCACGCCCACCTGCTGTGCATATGCGGCAAGCGCCGCGTCCAGTGTGTACCGGCTGACGCTCAGCCCGGGTATTCTCAAGGTGGTTTGCCACGCTTCCCCGTCGGGCGCGGTAATTCGTATCGTACGAATCGGATTCGCCGCCAAGCGATTGAGCACGGGCAGAAATCCGATCGAGTCGAACAGCGCCGTGCACTCCGGCGAAAAGAATTCCCCGCATACCTTGTTACGCGGATAGTCACCGGCTTCGATCAGGGCAACCTGTTTCCCGGACTGCGCCAGCGTGATTGCTGCCATACATCCCGCCAGCCCGCCGCCGATGATGACCGCATCCCAGCGCGTCACAGCGGTTTTTCCGCGACCAGCGTCATACGCCATAGGGGATGACGATACACACGAGCATTGGTCAACCCTGCCGCACGTGCCAGATCGGTCAATTCATCCGGGGTGTAAGCGCGCTGAATCGAAAGCAACCCGTCATGCAGCGTAAACGGATGCGGCGCGGCAATTGGATGAATCAGCCGCAGCCCAATCTGCGGAAGCAGCCCACGTGTGACATCGCTCATCACAATCCCGCGCCGCGCTGTCTCGAAGGTATGCCGCAGTACCTCGATGAGCGCATCCGGATCAAAGTGATGCATGAAAAGCGTTGTCACAAAAAAATCGATCGTTTGTGGGGCAAACGGCAGCGCCGTCCCATCCCCCTGTATAAGCCGAACTGCCGGATTTGCACGAGTGTTTTCTTGAGCAAGCGCCAGATGCCGCGCTGACCGGTCAACCGCGTATACTTGCATCGGGATCCGGTGTCGCGACGCCCAGTCCGCAAGAAAGCGCGCAAGCAGTCCCGACCCCGCGCCGATGTCCGCAATCCGATAGGTACAACTGGGATTGTTCAGGTGCGGCAGCAGATGACGTGCGACAGCGCGCACGCCGCCGGTCAAGCGGTTCAGCCGCCACATATCGTTCAAATTCGCCCGGGCATCCGCGAGCGTCCCGGCTCCTTGATCGAGCCATTCGGTTTGGGTGCGATGTTGTAGAGGCATGCTTAAATCCCTCGTTTCGCACAGATGAACGCGCTGCAAGTCCGTGATGGGTGTATAAGAATAATAGCATGAGACTTCACTAAGCGCGATCCGTTCAGTGCCGCTTATCGGGTACCGAT
>CALBRY010000270.1 GCA_937927665.1 uncultured Chloroflexota bacterium | reverse complement strand
GAACCGCTGGCTTAACACGATCTGGAAGGCATCTCCGGCGGCGATGTATTCTTTCGCGGCGCGGACTCCGGCTTCGTACTGTTCGCGGGTCATGTTGGATTCGACAGGTGCGTTGAGCGGTTCGCCTTCATCGGGGAGCGGCGGCATCGGCTGGCGCAGCAGGGCGACGATTGCATCGATCCGGCGCAAGGCTTCATCGTATGCCGCATCAGGATCGCCTGTGTTTTCGGCATTTGCGAGCACGATCAACTGATGGCGGGCATGGTCGAAGATGACGAGCGTATCGACCATCATGAACGCCACATCGGGAACTTCTAGCTCACGCCGCGCTGTGACGGGCAGATGCTCGAAATAGCGGACGACATCATAAGCGAGTACACCGACCGCCCCACCCACGAAGCGCGGCAGCCCCGGCACGCGCACCGGTTTGTGACGACGAAATTCACGCTCAACCACATGGAGCGGGTCTTGACCTTCCGGCAGAATTTGCTGCATGGTCTTGCCGCCATAGGTCAGCTTGATCTGCTTATCGGTGACGGTGATCACGCCTTTGGGGTTGACCCCCATAAACGAGTACCGCCCGATATGCTCGCCGCCTTCTACGCTTTCGAGCAGAAAGCTCACGCTTCCGGCGCTCGCCAGTTTGTGATAGACCGATACCGGAGTCTCTAGATCGGCTAGAAGCGTCCGGTAAACCGGGACGAGATCCCCGCCCGCGAACAGCTTACGCACCTCGTCGCGGCTGGGCGATGCTTCGGTTGTTGATTTGACCATCATCGGCGCGAAAACCATCGTGTTCCCCTTAGGTAGCAAACAAAAAACCCCTGCTCGTTCAAGGACGAGAGGGGTTTCCTCGTGGTGCCACCTTGATGCCCAAATCTGCCCTAACGGGGAAATTCGCGGCGCTCCTTACGGGTACGAATCATGCAGCGCATGATGGAATACCCGGCGCGTTGGTAACGGGCGCGCAATCCCGGCGCAGACTACTAGCATTCATTCGCCTGTGCAGCTCCCCAGTCCATTCGGCATCTGTCCGTGTACCGCCTTCACAGCCCCCGGCGGCTCTCTGAACATGACCTTGATGCGTACTCGTCTGGATCGACGCTGTTGATCAAATATGAAGTTGCAGATGAGCGTAGCCCGAATCGGATCGACTGTCAAGAGGGTAACATTTTCACAAAGCGTCCGGTAAAATCATAAAATACAGACGTTCTAAAGTGCAGTGATACGTTCTGCGTTCTGAGGGGGAACAGGTGGCGCTCTCCAATCGCGAAGTCGCGGATATTTTCAGCATGATCGCGGATATGCTCCAGATCAAAGGCGAGTCGATTCACCGAATTCTTGCGTATCAGCACGCTGCCGACTCGATCCGAGAACTCCCGCGTGATCTGCGGGCGTATGCCGCAGAGGGCACGTTGGAAGAAATTCCATCGGTCGGCAAAATCATCGCCGAAAAACTTCAAGAGCTGATCGATACGGATAAGCTCGATTTCTACGAACGCTTGAAAGCGGAAGTTCCGCCCGGTGTGGTGGATATTCTGCATATCAACGGCGTTGGACCGAAAAAAGCAAAACAGTTCTGGGATGCGGGGTTTATCACGGTCGAAATGTTGGAAACCGCCGCCCGTGAAGGCAAGCTCCGCACGATGGGCGGTATGGGCGCAAAGACAGAGGTCAAAATCCTTGAAGGCATTGAAGCGCTCAAGCGGCGGCAGGCGAATACACGGATTCCGCTAGGCGTGGCACTGCCAACGGCAGAAGGGATTCTGGCACGCTTGACAGCACTCCCCGGTGTGATTCGTGGTGAAGTCGCGGGCAGCATCCGCCGCGCACGTCCGACAATCGGCGATGTTGATCTGCTGGTCTGCTCGGCAGAATCACAACCGATTATGGATGCGTTTGTGACGATGCCAGAAGTCGCGCGCGTGCTTGGTCACGGTGAAAAGAAAAGCTCGGTCGAACTGCATAACGGCTTGCAGGTCGATCTGCGCGTGATTGCACCGGAACGATGGGGAACAGCGCTCGCCTATTTCACCGGAAGTCAGGCGCATAATATTCGGATGCGGTCGCTGGCACTGGTCAACGGGTTGAGCTTGAATGAGCACGCCTTCACACGCGAGGCGGACGGCACAGAAATCTTGTGCGCGACCGAAGCAGAAGTTTATGCACAGCTTGGGATGCCGTTTATCCCGCCGGAAATCCGCGAGGATTGGGGCGAAATCGAGGTCGCACAAAAAGGCGGCTTGCCCACCCTGATACAACCCGGTGATATTCGAGCCGACCTGCATATGCACACGGTATGGAGCGATGGCAAGGCAACAATCCGCGAAATGGCGGAGGCGGCGCAAGCACGCGGACGCGAATTTATTGTCATCACTGATCATTCGCGAGGTGCGACCATCGCAAACGGTTTATCGATTGAACGACTGATGCAGCAGCGCGAAGAAGTTCGAGAGGTCGATCAAGCGATGCGTCCGTTCCGGGTTTTTCATGGAACAGAAATGGAAATCAAGGCAGATGGCGAACTCGATTTCCCGGATGACGTAATTGCGTCGCTCGATTTCGTCGTTGCGTCGCTGCATGTAGGGTTACGTCAACCGCGTGAGCAGGTCACGGCGCGGCTGTTGAACGCTATCCGCAACCCGCACGTCGATTTGATCGGTCATCCACGCGGGCAGTTGATCCCCGACCGTGAAGGCGCTGATCTCGATATGGATGCGGTGTTTGAGGCGGCGAAAGCGACGGGGATCGCGCTGGAGATCAACAGTTCCCCCGAACGGCTCGATCTTGAAGCACAATACGCCCGGCGCGCTGCCGAGATGGGCATTCCAATTTGTATTGATACCGATGCACACGCCACCCACGAACTGGATCAGATGCGCTATGGTGTGATGACGGCGCGGCGCGGTTGGGTTGAAGCGCGCTCTGTGATCAACACATGGACATTGGCGCAGTTTGAAGCGTGGATCGGTCAGCGAGGTCGTAAGGCATGATCGAACAAGACGATACGCAGCCGATCCGCCCGATTAAGCCGAATACGCTGCCAGAACCCCCTAACAACGCGCCTGTTTATTTGCGCGAAAAGTCGAAACGCGGCGCGCCGCCGGATGCGGGATTCGCCCCGATTCACGCGCCCGACAAACGCAAACGGGACGATGAACCGCGCCGAGCAGGGTGTTTGATTCCGGCATGGACGATTCTGCTGACGCTGATTCTGGTGTTCGCGTGCGCGTTTGCCCTGCTTGCAGCGGCGATCACGTTGGGAGGCGATGCTGAACCTTCGGGCAGACCGCAGATCGTCTTGATTACTCCGGCAGTGACGCCCACATCACCGATGGTCGCATTCTTTACCACACCGACGCCGACGTTGATGGGAACCAGTGACGCCGCCGCGCTTGCGACGTTTGCGCTTGAAGGACCAACTTTAGCGCCGGTGATCTTCACGCCTACCCCGATGCAAATCGCGGTTGGGGTGCAAGTCGTCGCGGATGTGGACGGCGGTTTGAACGTCCGCGAACAGCCGGGGATCAGCGGAAATATTCTGTTTCAAGCGAGTTATCAAGCGCTGTTCAACGTGATTGGTGGACCCGAAAACGTGAACGGCTTGACATGGTGGCGTATTCAAGACCCGTTCGATCCATCGCGCGGCGGATGGGCAGCGGGCGAGTTTCTTGCTGTCGTCCCGCCGCAGAATCCGTAGAGGTTGGCTATGAATGATCCCGCCGCGCGGATGGCAGAACTCCGCGATCTGCTTCATTTTCACAGCTACCGGTATTACGTCCTCAGCAGTCCATTGATCACGGATGCCGAATTTGACCTGCTTTATAACGAGTTGGTCGAATTGGAAAAAGCGCATCCTGACTTGATCACGCCGGATTCACCGACGCAACGATCCGGTAATGATCTTTCGGAAGAATTCGCCAAAGTGCGGCATACCGCGCCGATCCTCAGCCTTGCGAACGGCTATTCGATTGAGGATGTGCGCGCATGGGAAGAACGCACGCGTAAACTCCTGCCGACAGGCACAACCTTGAGCTACACGCTTGAGCCGAAACTCGACGGGCTGACAGTCGTGCTGACGTATGAAAACGGCGTTCTCGTACAAGCGGCAACACGCGGAAACGGCGAAATCGGTGATGATGTGACGCCGAACATCCGCACGATCCGCACGGTTCCGCTGCGGATACCATCGCACGCGAACGGGATGCCTGCTCCGGCGCGATTGGTCGTGCGTGGTGAAGTCATGTACCTAAAGCGCGACTTTGAGGCGCTGAATGCGCGTCAAATTGAAGCCGAACTGCCACCATTCATCAATGCGCGCAACGCGGCATCAGGAGCGCTCAAACAGAAGGATTCACGCATCACCGCAAGCCGCCCCTTGACAGCTTATGTCTATCAGGTGGTCGCATCGAGTGGGATAACGCTGGATAACCAGTGGGATATGTTGGAATATCTGCGAAATATGGGCTTTTTGATCGCCCCCGGATCGGCATTTTATCCCACATTGGAACAAGTCGAAGCAGAAATCCCAAAATGGGAAGCGAACCGCGACGGGCTTGACTATGAGATCGACGGTGTGGTGATCAAGGTCAATGACTTGCGAGTCGTGGCTGAATTGGGGGTGGTGGGCAAAGATCCACGCGGCGCACTGGCGTACAAATTCCCGGCTCGTGAAGGCTCAACCAAGCTGATCAATGCTGTGTTCACGGTTGGGCGCACCGGGCGGGTGATCCCCAATGCTCAACTTGAACCTGTTTTTATTGGCGGGATCACGGTGAGCAATGCCACGCTCCACAATTTTGATTATGTGAAAGCGCTCGATGTGCGCGTCGGCGATACGGTCGTCGTCAAGCGGATGGGCGATGTGATCCCGAACGTGGTCGGCATTATTGCGGGGGCGCGTACCGGCGATGAAACACCGATCATGCCGCCTGAGCGCTGCCCGTTCTGCAGTACGGAGATCATCCGCCCTGAAGGCGCGGTTGATTACATGTGCCCGAATGTGCGATGCCCGGAACGGGTGTATCGTCAAATAGAGTTCTTCGTTTCGCGCGGCGCGTTGGATATTGATGGGTTGGGCGCGCAAACGGTCAAAACGCTGATCGAAAAAGGATTGATCAGCGATGAAGCGGACTTGTTCGACCTCGCTGAGAAGCGCGATCAACTGCTGGAACTGGAAGGCTTCGCGGAAAAGAAGGTCGATAAGCTGCTGGCGGGGGTTCAAGCCGCCAAAGAGCGCCCGTTCGCACGGGTGATCACCGCGTTGGGGATTGAAGGCGTGGGAAGCACAATCGCCGTCGATCTCGCTGGACATTTCGGTACAATGGATGCGCTCCAAAATGCGACTGCCGAACAGCTTATGGACGTGGAAGGGATCGGCGCGGTGCTGGCAGAGGGAATCGGCGGATGGTTTGCTGATTCATTTCATCGCGGCATTGTCGATAAGCTCCGCGCACGCGGCGTAAATATGCAGGATGCTCCGCGCGAACGCGCTGGAGACTCGCTTGAAGGTAAGACGTTTGTGTTGACGGGCACACTCCCGAATTTCACCCGTGAGCAGGCGACCGAGTTGATCGAATCGCACGGGGGGAAAGTGATTGGCAGCGTCAGCAAGAAAACTAGCTATGTATTGATGGGCGACTCACCGGGCAGCAAGGCAGAAAAAGCCGTCAAGCTCGGCGTTCCCATCCTCTCCGAAGCGGATTTCCGCGCCCTGTTAGGAATCGAGTAAAACGTTATGGAAAGTAAGGTCGTCGTCAGTCCTGACCGCGAAAAACCAATCCGCAACCAGCATCCGTGGGTATTCTCGCGCGCAATTACGAGCGTGAAGGGTGAGCCAAAGCCGGGCGAGATTGTCACAGTGGAAAGCGAGAAAGGGAAGTTTCTGGCACGGGGATACTGGAATCCGAAATCTCAGATTCAGGTACGCATTCTCACGTGGCAGGATGAGCCGATTGATGAAAGTTGGTGGGCTAACCGTCTAGAACGCGCATTTTCAGCCCGGCGGGTGACGGAATACGACACTGCCGCGCGGTTGGTCAACGCGGAAAGCGATTATCTGCCGGGGTTGATCATCGACCGCTACGGATATGATGAATTCGGCAAGGATTGGCTCGTTTTGCAGGCGCTTACGCTTGGCATTGACGAACGTAAGCAGATGATCGCGGAACTGGCGAGTGATCTGCTCGGCGCAGATGGTGTTTTTGAACGCAGTGATGTCGATGTGCGGGGTAAAGAAGGTTTAAAACCCGTCATTGGAACGCTGGTAGGCGAAGCACCCCCTAACCCGATCGTGATCCTTGAAGGCGAAGTTCCGATTCATGTGGATGTCCATAAGGGGCACAAGACCGGGTTTTATCTTGATCAGCGCGTGAACCGTACACGTGTGGTGGAATTACTCGCGGATGAGTTTGAGAGCGAATGCCGATTGCTCAACCTGTTCAGCTACACGGGGGCGTTCGGTTTGCGTGCCGCCGCTTCTCATCCTGATGTGCGCGTCGTGAATGTCGATTCGTCGCTGGATGTGCTGGAATTGGGCGAGAAGAATGCCGCCGATGTCGAAATCAGCGACCGGATCGAATTCTTTCAAGCGGATGTGATGGAGTTCGTGCGCGATCAAGTGAGCGACAATGAATTATACGACGTGATCATCTGCGACCCGCCGAAATTCGCACACAACGCACAGCAGGTCGATAGAGCGGCGCGGGGTTACAAAGACCTGAATATGAACAGCTTCCGACTGGTCAAACCCGGCGGTTATTTGTTCACATTCTCATGCTCTGGCGCGATCACGCCCGACCTGTTTCAAAAGATCGTATTTGGCGCGCTCGCCGATACCGGACGGCAAGCGCAAATCGTCGCGCATTTAGGCGCAAGCGAAGACCACCCGATCGCCCTGACATTCCCGGAAGGCGAATACCTGAAAGGGCTGCTGCTGCGGGTGTATTAAACGCCCGCTTCGCTGTCGATCTGTTGGGCGGTTAAGCGTTTGATTTTGTCGAACGTTTCCGCCCAACTAATCCGGCTTAACCCCAATTTCTCGCGGATCATTTCGGGATCGTGTCCGGCGCGATAATCACGCACCGCACATGTCCAGCGCAGCATCTCAAACGAGAGCTTCTGCTCAATACCCGCGCCCTTCCCCACATCTTCAAGAACATATTCGAGATTGCGGGCTGTGCAGGTAAACAACGCATCCGTTACAAGATAATGCGCCCGGTATTCATCGAACACAGCGAGCCAATCCGGATCAAGCGCGATCCAACGCTCTTTGTAGGTGTCCTTCGGGCTGATATGGCTGATCACGATGACCGGTGGATCACGCTGAATGCTATCGAGCGTTAGGTTCATCATTTCACCTTTTTTGATCCCGGTTGTGATCAACAGGTGAAAGAGCATTTCCGGTCGCGGATCAGGTTTTTGGGCGCGGCGGAGCGCGAACGCATAACGCATGGCACGTTCGACTTCATCGGGCGAGAGGATTTCACTGAGCGGCGCTTGACCGGAGCGCTGCAAGATCGCGTTGGCGGGATCAAACGGGATCGCGCCGAGCTGATGCAGCCATTTAAAATACACCTTGAGCGTGGTCACACGACGGGCATACGTCTTGCGACTGCATGAAACACCGCGCCCGGTTTCCATCCACTGCAAGAAATCGTTCAACAGCGTCGTTGTGTACACACCAATCCGAACATCGTCCCCGCCCCATTCACCGAGGAGATGCAGATCAGCCGTGAAGGCTGTCAGTGTGTGTTCAGTTTTACCCTGACGGAGAAGGTGCCGCTGGAAGAGCGTCACAGTCTCTTTCAGAGTGGAGTATGGGTTCAAATCTGTCTCGGATGCGGACAGATTTGCGAACAGGGGAAGCTGACGAACTTGGGACATGTGGTTGTCCTCATATACGCTTTCCTATTTAGGAGAATATTACGAGAACGATCGTGTGTCAAGGTTAACGTCTTAATGTCCACGAGTCGGATGTGTAAATCTCCTGTTCCAGCCGATCCGCCGCTGATATTTCGGTTTGCGAAAGATCATTGGAAACCAGCATTACTTCGAATGTATCCGCAGCAGCATCGATCAATGCGGCGGCGGACTCTTGCCATGTCAGTTCACGTCCAAGCGCATCCGCAAGTGTGAGCGCTCGTTCGCGCACCTGCCAACGGGCGGACTCACGCGCTGCATCATCGGAGTACACCAAGCCATCGCAGATTCGGGCGATATCGCCCGTGAGCGGAATCGAACCGTGCTGAAGGACACCACCTGCCCGCCGTACTTGCGCGCTGCCGATCAGCTTCTTGCCATTCACCGTGATTTCGTAGTGCGATGGTGTATCGAAGCAAACAGGTGTCTGTGATTTTGGCACATCGTCCGCCATGCGATCAGCACGCGCCGCGCCGCCCAAACGGGCGAGCATGTTGAGTAAAGCGCGGCTAATCGCTTGATAGCTTTCAACAACACCGCCGCGTGCAAGGGGATGATCAGCCGGGAGCGCGATACTGTAAGTGAGTTCATCAATATGCAGGATCGCGCGCCCCCCGGTGGGACGGCGCACCATATCCCACCCGTACTCGCGCAGCGCCTCGCTATCGACTTCTCGCGCTCGCTGACCATACCCGATCGAGAGTGCGGGCGGAGCCCAACCGTAAACGCGTAAGGTGGGTGGATGCTGTCCCGCGCCGACCGCGTACAGGATCGCTTCATCGACCGCCATATTGCGCGCGCCTGTCGTATGGGGATCGTTGATTAAGCGCCATTGACGCACTTTTTGCGCCCTCCTATACTCATCGTTATGAATAATCAACCATTCTATTCCTCTGACAACACGCCCATTCCGCCCCCACCACCGGAACGCGAGTCACCGGTGCGGGAGCGTGTTCGTTATCGTGAACGCCAGCGCAAAGCGGGCGCAGATTGGGCATGGGTGATCGCCGCCGCGGTTCTGCTCGGAACGGTGATCTTGATCGGTATTGTGATCCTGTTCGCCTTCCGCGTGAATGCCGAATTCGCATCAACCACCATTGATACTGCTGCGCTGCCAACTCCGGTTGATGTGCGCGTCGATTATTCCGGGCGTAGTCCACTGGTTTCCGGTCGGACGCTGACACTCGGTGACGGAACAACCGTCGAACTCGCGCCGTGGGATGGCGAAACACGCTTGACGCTGCTCCTGATGGGTATCGACCGCCGCCCCGGTGAAACGGGACTGGCTTACCGCACCGATACCATGATGCTGATCAGTCTTGATCCGCAGCAGGATACGCTCGGAATTCTCAGTATTCCGCGTGATTTGTGGGTCGATGTGCCGGGTTACGGAGCGCTTCAGCGCGTCAACGTGCCGATGGTGCTCGGTGAACTCCAATGCGCGGGGTGCGGTCCTGATCTGGCAATTGAGACGATACAGTACAACTTGGGAATGCGGATTCATGGATACGCTGTAGTTGATTTCGAAGTATTCACAACGCTGGTCGATGCGATTGGCGGGATTGATCTTGACGTACCGCACGCAATCTATGATTACGATTATCCGAGCATGGATTACGGTTATGAGCCGTTCATCATCCAAGCGGGTATCCAGCATCTTGATGGGCAAACTGCTCTCAAATATGCACGCACGCGCCATACTGACAGCGATTTTGAACGGGCGCGGCGGCAGCAGTCGGTGATGATGGCGATCCGCGATCGTCTGCTGCAAGGTGATACACTGCTTCGCTTGATCGGGCAGTCTCCTGCCCTGCTGGCAGAACTCACACAAGAAGTTCATACGAGTGTGAGCGTGGAAGATGCGATCGCGTTGGCGCTGTATCTGCGTGATCTGCCGATGGAGAACATTCACACGGGCGTGATCGACGCCAATTACATCAGCGATTATACGACGGAGGATGGATCGGCGGTGCTAGTTCCGCTGCGTGACCGCCTCAACCGCTTGATGATCGAGGTGTTTGGCGCGGATTATGCCGGGTAGCGAACACGTCAATCAAAAAACAGCGTCTTCTCGTTCGGTTGAATGAGGAGGCGCTGTTTTGTTTTCTTAAGACCCGCCGTGCCGTGCGGACGTTGTTTTGAGAACCTGCTTTCGCAGGGGGAAATCACATAAACGTTGGGGTCTTGGCTCAAGCCTATCACCTTACCGCCAGATTGGTAACTTCCGGTTCAAAACTGTTGGCTCAAAACTTGGTCGTCCATCACGTACACAGCAGGATGCACTCTGTTATAACACCGTGCCGCGCCATATAAAAGGGGTAAATCGTCCACATATATGCTAGGATCACCGCCTGTGCAAAAAGGTTCTTTCGACGGTTTACACATGGGGTGACTATATGCTTAAGCCAGCAATCGCGGAATTTTTAGGAACATTTACGCTTGTTTTCGTCGGCGCAATGGTGGTCACGGTTGCGCCGCAGTTTGGCGTTGTCGCGGCTGCACTGGGGCATGGGTTAATTCTTGTCGGGATCATCTATGCGTACGGTCATATTTCTGGCGCGCATTTTAATCCGGCAGTGACGGCGGGGCTGCTCGTGGGCGGCAAAATCGATCTTATTAAAGCGGT
>CALBRY010000269.1 GCA_937927665.1 uncultured Chloroflexota bacterium | reverse complement strand
CATCTTCGTCGATCACGTTCAGCGCGACCGTTTCATCAAAACCATCCGCCGCATAGATCTTGAGATGAGTTGCGCCTTCGGGAACGCCGACCTGCTCCAGAAAAATCTGCATCGGCACGCCTGTCCACAACGTCGTACTGATCAAATCACCGCCGACGCGGTTCGAGATACACGCCATCGTGATATACGCATCAACCGACGGCATCGCGCGGATTTCATCAAGCGTGAACTCGCGGATCACTGCGTCTGCGCCGCTCACTTTGTTGACCATCGGCAGCGTGTAGCCTTCTTCTGCGACGGCGGGCGGCAGCGTATTGATGTCGATCCGGTAATGCTGATCAATAGGTGTGATCTCCGGTCGCGTCCCCGGCGCTGGGATCAAGGCATCGTCCGCATTCGGCAGCGGAGTTGCATCCGGATCAGGCGTCGATGCGGCAAGCGCGACTGCTTCCGGTTCGGTGATGCGCGTCTGCAAAAGCGCACCTACACCCGCCCCTGCCACCGTGATCACCGCCGCCCCCGCGCCCATCTGGATCAGGAATGAGCGGCGGTCAATCGGGACAACTTCGCCTGTGGACAATTTGCCAGTGGGGACACTTCGAGCAAATGCCAAGGTATTCCACACCGAGCTGACGACATAACCCCATACGATATGCAGCCCCAGTGTCCAGAGCGCGGACGGCAGCGGATCGGTCGCCGTATTTGAACTAGGGACAGCTAACCCGAAAAGCACCATCGGTATCCCTAAGCTCAAACCGAGTACCAAGCCCGGCAGCAGCACATTCTTCTTGGGTTGTGTGCGGTTCATCACGGCGAAAAAGATCGCCGTAGCAATGATGCCAATCACGAAAAACGTCGTAATCGACAGCATATGTTCCGCGACTTTTGCTGTTCCCGATGTTGGCAGCCCCAACGCGATGATGATGTTCACCATCGTATCGATTCCGAATGTGATGAGCGGACCCGGCATCGCGCGCGCTGTCCAATCCAACAATTCGAACGGCGGAAATGCCAGCATCACGAGCGCAGTTCCAACAAACATCAGAGCCAGCAGCGGCGCGGCAGTCAAGATGCCGACGATCAGCCCGGTTCCGATACTGGGCTTCTTTGTCATTTTGTTGCTCCAAACCATCTCATGAGTCATAGTGAGTATTCACGAGTTTGGATGTTGTTGGCTTTATAGTTTAGTGAGTATTCTCCTAAAGTTCTCATTGTCACCCGCTGTTCGAAGGAATCGGCATGATTGTTTTGGATGCCCATCAAGATATAGCGATGAACGCGCTTTCTTCCGGGCGTGATTATCGCGAGCATACGCTCATCAAACGCCGCCGCGAAGCTGGCAGCATCATTGAAGAAAAAGCAGGGATCGCCACGACAGGCTTACCCGATGCGCTCATTGGGCGGATCGCGATTGTGTTTGCCACTTTGTTTGTGGAGCCGCGTCGCATTCAAGAACAGTATAATGTTCCGGGCTTCAGCAATCAGACGTATAAAACGCCCCAAGAAGCGTATTCGCTGGCGATGAAGCAGATGGATTATTATCACCGTCTTGCGGATGAAGAACCGCGTATCCGTCTGCTACGCCGTCAAGCAGATTTAGCGGCGGTGCTGGCAACATGGGCGGACGATCAACCGTTTGAAAAGCGACTGCACGGTATGGCTGTCCTCATCGAAAATGGTGATTCAATCCTTGAGCCGAAGCAGTTCGAAGAATGGTATGAACGCGGCGTTCGCATCGTCGGTCCGGCGTGGGTTGCTTCGCGCTACTGCGGCGGAACAAAAGAACCCGGTGGTTTAACACTGTTGGGCGAAGAACTGCTCGGCGTGATGGCGAATTTGAACGCAATCCTTGATCTATCCCATATGGCGGAACAGGCATTTCTCGAAGCGGTCGATCGCTACACGGGTGAAGTCGTGATCGCCAGCCACAGCAACCCGCGCCGCTTCGTCGATACCGACCGCCAGTTATCCGACGATATGATCCTCCGCCTTGCTGATCGTGATGGCGTAATGGGAATCGTGCCGTACAATAATTTCCTGAGTCAAAAATGGGTGAGCGGCGAACGTAAGGTTGGCGTCCCCTTCTCGCTGGTGATCGATGCCATCGATCATGTATGCCAAATCACCGGGAGCGCGGCGCATGTCGGCATCGGCAGCGATTATGATGGCGGTTTTGGTGCGGCAAGCATCCCCGAAGGGCTGGATTCGGTGAGCGACCTGATCAAGATTGCCGATGGGCTGCGCGAACGCGGCTACAGCACCGAACATATCGATCAGATCATGAGCGGGAACTTCTTACGCAAGCTCCGTCAGGCGCTTCCCGTCTAACGGGCAGGACAAACGATGAATAACAGCGGCGGTATCCCTCAATTTGGAATCGCGCTCGGCGCATTGGGAATCGTGCTGGCGTTTCTAGGCTTATTCCCGGATGTGACCGGTATTCCAACCGGTCACGGGTTTGGCGTCGTTCAATTTGTCGCCATCATTATCGGATTCAGCCTGCTGATATTCGGCGCGGTGTTGTACGTCAAATGGACGTTTTACCTGAATAAGCCGCCCAATCTGATTCAGGCAATCGGGCTGCGGCTTGCTATGACGGGCATTGTATTTTCGGGGATTGCCGGATTTGCGGATTTTCTCGGTTTCGGTTCGCACAATCTCGCTATCAGCCCGGAAGTGATGCTCGGACCGATTCAAGCGTTGGGCGTGGTCGGCGGGTTTTTCATTGCGGCACTCGGAATTATGATCTATGCGGCATCGGGCAAACCGTGGGAACTACCACAACCGGCTTCACAAAATGATGAAACAGCCGCCTAAATTTCAAGTCCCAATACTGCCTTGATGGCATTTGTCATTCCATTCCACGGTTTTCGTAAGATCTCATCACTCATTGAGAGCTAATATTGGCTTAACCGGAGACTATTCAGTAGAATTAAACCTAGGATGAGGTGTCCGCGTAGTAATTCATGCGTGGCTATGATTTGTCACTTCCCAACTTTCAGGAGGTTTTTTTAATGCGTAAGAGTGCGGCTCTAATTCTCGTGCTGTTCGCGTTGATCCTCGGCATGGTTCTTCCGGCTTTCGCCCAGGATCGTCCGAGTATTCCCGAACTGCTTGCAAACGATGCAGACGGACGTTTCACGACGTTATTGGCAGCAGTTGAAGCGGCGGGACTCGTCGATACGCTGAGCGGCGAAGGTCCGTTCACGGTATTTGCTCCCACCAACGACGCATTCACGGCATCGATGGAAGCGCTTGGCTTGGATCCGGTTGCAGTCCTCGCTAACCCCGACCTGCTCACGCAGGTATTGACCTATCATGTTGTTGAGGGACGGTATTTCTTCCGCCAATTGACCAGCGGACCGACATTGACGACCGTTCAGGGCGAAGATGTTGATCTCGATCTGACCGACGGTGTTTTCACCATCGCTGGCGCGAACATCAGCGACGTTGACAACATTGCCTCGAATGGTATTGTTCACGTCATCGACGCTGTGATTCTGCCGCCGTCAGTCGTGGAAGCGCTCACAGCGCCTGCGACCGAGCCGACCGCCGAACCGACAGAAGCCCCGACCGGTCAGGCACAGGCACGCCCCAGCCTCGTTGAGACGCTTGCGAATGATGCCGATGGTCGTTTCTCCACCCTCGTTGCAGCAGTTCAGGCGGCAGGGCTGGTTGATGCGCTGAACGCCGAAGGTCCGTTCACCGTGCTTGCGCCGACCAACGACGCTTTCGCGGCAGCAGTGGAATTCCTTGGTGTGACAGCAGAAGACCTGCTGGCGAATCCGGATGCGCTCACTCAGGTGCTGACGTACCATGTCCTCCCCGAACGCCTCCTGTTCCGCAATATCATCGGCGGACGCTCGGCTGCGACGCTTAACGGCGCTGAAGTCACGTTCTATGAAGGCGCTGGCGGGCGGTTGACCGTCAACGGTGCAGTCATTAGCGACGTCGATAACATCGCTGGCAACGGCGTGATTCAGGTCATCGAGAGCGTTCTGATCCCGCCGGGTGTGTTTGAACCCGCACACGTGCGCGTCGCGCACTTCTCGCCGGATGCACCGGCAGTTGATGTGTTCATCAACAACACCCTGAGCGCTGTCACGAACCTTGCTTATGGCTCGGTCACGTCTTGGATCGAAATTGCTCCGAATCCGGCGCTCCGCATCGCGGTTGCACCGACGGGCACAAGCGATTTCGTGATTGGTCCCGCCAACGTCATTTTCGCGCCCGGTTCATGGACGACGATTGCGGCAGTCGGCAGCGCAGCGAACGGCACGATTGCCCCGGCAATCCTTGCTGAAGACTACAGCCCGCTCGGTGAAGGTGAAGCACGGATTACCGTGTTCCATGCCATCGAAGGCGCGCCTGCGGTGAACGTGTTCGCCAACGGATCGCTCCTCGTGAGCAACCTCGGCTTCCCCGGCACACTCGAAGATGGCACGAATGACGGCGCTTTCACGCTGACCGTTCCGGCTGGTACGTATAATCTCGCGGTCAACGCGGGCGGCGCTCCGATCCTGACTCAGGATGGTGTCGATGTGGTCGCGGGAACGAACTACTTCATCGCCGCGATTGGCACGCCGGACAGCCCATCACTCCTTGTCCAGTCGACTGGTGCAACGGAGTAAAGCGGCTCAGTTTTGCGCGCTTTAGCAGTAAACGTTAAGACAAGGCGGATCGTGATGATCCGCCTTTTGATTGCCAAAATCTTGAGACTCTACAGCCTATTGCAAATGCGCTGATTGATACTCTGCAACGCCGCAATCGATAAACAAAAAGGCGGATCGTGATGATCCGCCTTCTAACTTCATGTATTGCAGAGCGCTCGAAGCTTTATTCCTGAACGACCAGCACGGAAACCATACCGAACATGCCGTCACGACCTTCAGCATGGCTGAGGATGTGGCAGTGATACGCCCACGCACCGGGTTCGTCGCAGTCGATGAGAACATCGAAGCGCTGACCGGGGGCGATGTTCAGGGTGTCGCACCAATACGGTGTCGGGAGCATGAAGCCGTCCTGAGCGATCACCAACTGCGGGATGCCGTGAAGGTGCATCGGGTGGATCATCAGACCTTCATTCATGTAGCGGACACGGATACGATCGCCGAGCTGCGCCACAATCGGCTGCGTGTAGGGGAAGCCCTTGCCGTTGAACGTATAACCGAGCGCCGAGTCATTGAGGATCCACACGTAATCGGCGGCGACCTGCGGTTCACGGGAAGCATCCAGCGGGTCAACAATAAACGCGCCGAGCATACCGCGCGTATTCTGTTCCGCCGAATTAAAGTGGCTGTGGTACATGTGCGAACCGTAGTTACGCACGGTAAATTCGTAAGCTTGCGTCTCGCCGGGGTTGATCGACGGTTGGGTGACGAACGGTACACCGTCAACATTGTTCGGGACGCGCAAACCATGGAAGTGAACGTTATGCGGTTGGGTCATTTCGTTGGTGACAACGATACGAACGGTGTCGCCTTCAGTGACGCGGATCGTCGGTCCGGGAGCCATGCCATTGTAGGTCATCGCCGGGAAGGTCATGCCCGCGCCAGTGTCCCAATCGACTTCTTGGCAAACGAGGTTGAATACCTTGACGTCACCATCCATTTCCGGTTCCATCGGGGGACGCCAGAAATTTGGATCACTGCCGATGCCCGCGAGGAAGATTTCGACACCTTCCTGATGGTGCGTATTCATCGACTGCCAATCTTCGGTCTGCTGTACGTGAGGATTAGCGATAGGCGCGCGCGCAGGACTCGCTGCATTTGCCTGACCAAGCTTGGCAACTGCGCCAACGCTAACTGCTCCCGCACCTACACCCATCAACTTAAGAAAATCACGACGCTGCATTGGTAATCCCCTTCATTTTTTCTCTGAATTGGCTGCGATTACAACCAAGTGTATCTCAACATCTAAGCGGTTGTCTATATGATTACTTAGGCATTCTACGCCTGTTAGAAACAAAAGGCATGTTTTTCCTGTGACATTTTTCACTATAGCGGTTATACTTGAGGGAGGATAATCTAACGTGATTTGTCCGGTGACGTGATTCCCGAACAGTGGGTATTGTGTGCGCCGGAGTCGAGAACCTTTATTGGGGGATTTGCATCAACTATGACATCTGTCACTCCAACCACCGGACAGGGAACGCCTGAAAGCTCAAACCTTCCACTGCTCACGTCTTTCATTCTGATCGGTGGTTTTATTCTTGTGCTGGCAATCTTGCTCG
This sequence comes from uncultured Chloroflexota bacterium, assembly GCA_937927665.1. Classification (GTDB taxonomy): domain Bacteria; phylum Chloroflexota; class Anaerolineae; order Aggregatilineales; family Phototrophicaceae; genus Flexifilum. The sequence continues at coordinate 10,007 of CALBRY010000269.1, read as the reverse complement.
GTGGAATGACCCCGGCTGAGGATGCAAGCGCTGAACCTACTGTAGTCGCAGAAGCTGGCACAGTCGGTGAAACAGTCGTCGAAGTTACACCCGTGCCGCTCAATGTCGTAGGTGAAGGTCAACCAACACCTGCCCCGACCGAAGTCGCCGCCGTGCCTGAAGCCGCCGCTGTCGCGTTCCCGTATACGGACGCGCAAATTACGGAAGGCGGTACGGTCTTTATGGGACTTTGCTCCGCGTGCCACGGCATGAACGCGCGTGGTATTGTCGGAATTGGTAAGGACTTGATCGGCGGCGAGTTCTCACTCACCACGCCAGACGATCAACTTCATGCGTTTGTGCTCGTTGGTCGACAGCCGTGGGATGTGGGTAATACAACCGGTCAGGCGATGCCTGCACGCGGCGGTAATCCGATGCTCACTGATGCTCAACTTTTCAGCGTCATCGCCTATCTGCGTGATATGCAGCTTGATCAAGGATTTGTCCCGGTTGGTTATGAAGCAATCGCGGCAGCCGCGCCTGTAAGCAGCGAACCCACCTTGACCCCGACCGCCGCGCCGCCCACCTTGATCCCCACTGCAACCGTGCTGGCGCGTGCCACGCCGGAAGCTGTTCAGAGTGGTGAAGTCATTGTCGCCGACACGACGCCATTTGTAATGGCATTCGATGTAGCAAGCGAATATCTGATCACCTGCTCCGGCTGTCACGGGAACAGCGGCGAAGGCGATGGCTTGTTAACACCACCGCTCGATGCCGCCAGCGAGACGTTCATGGACGACGAAGCGGTCTATACGCTGTTAACCATCAGCGATCCGTTCTCCGGCGGGTATATCCACCCGGTTTATCCGCAGTACATTGAAGAAAATCTGCGTGCCATCATTGATTACACGCAGTCGCTCGTCGCACCGTAAAAAATAACGATAAAGACAAAGCCGCAAGGCGCTAAGGCGAGGAGAAAAGCTCTCCGTCTTAGCCTCCTTGCGGCTTTGCGTTTATATTTTGCCTAGTCTTTGTACTTATTTTCTCGCGGTCAGGATCGTGAATGTGCCGCCCAAGTCCCCGCGCTCGATCGTTTCAAAACCCGCATCATTGAGCAACCGAGTCTGCTCACTTTCGGTATAAACCACATTCCCCCACACCAATTCGCTGAACTGCACCAGCACTGACATTTGATATTCCGGCTGGTTCAGCAGACGCGGATCTTCTGACCATGTTTCATCAAGGATGAACAGCAACCCACCGGGGCGCAGTGCCCGATATACAGCGCTCATTACGCCGGGGCGAGCGGATACGGGGAGTTCGTGCAAGACCTCGAACATCACCACAAGGTCAAATTGATCTTGATAGGTCATGTCTTGACCGTATATATGCCGGAAGGTGATACGGTCGCTTAAGCCTTGATCCGCCGCCGCGCGCCGCGCCAATACGATCCCGTGCGGATCGCCATCGATTCCGGTAAAACGGCAGTTCGGATACTGTGCCGCCAGTTTGAATAAAAACTGCCCTGCGCCGCAGCCGACATCTAATATATCAATACCAGTTTGCAGCGCCGCGCCAACATGCTCCGGCAGAATTTTCCCGACGACGAGCCGCTGCATGGGGTGTGTGAGTCTGCTCACCCATTCACTGAATTCTTCGCCGTGATCCCCGAATCCGCGCACATGCCCATCGCGGAAAGCATCGGGATACAGGTTGAAATCGTCCGCTAGATAGGTCATAAAACCACGGGCAAATCCGCCCACATAGCGCGGGTGATTTGTATCGAGCAGAACAGTCTCCATGCCCGGTGCTAAACGATAAGCTCCGTCTGCATACGCCAGAATCCCGAATGCGACTGCTGTTTGCATCCACACGCGCAGATACGGCAGATGCAGCCCTTTTGCCCCCGCCAATGTCTCAGGCGTGTGCCCTTCTGCGCGGAGTGTTTCAAATAACCCAAGCTCAAGCCCCAGATACACCACCTGAACCGTTTGAAGTCCTTTGAACGCGCTTTGAATACGCTCAAATGCTTCTTTGCTGGGGTTCGGTGTACTCATTCCTGCTGCTCCAATGGAGATCGGGTGCTGCCCGGCGCTACGGTTTGATCACTGTCCTCGTCTTCGCCGGGAATATCAAACGGCACAGACGGCGTTGAAGGCGGTGTCGGTGGGGATGTCGGCGCGATGCTTCCCTTCGGCGCGGGCGGCGGCGCGATCACTTTACCCGCGATCAAAGCTGCCAATGTGCGCGCGATATCATCACGCAGACGTTTTAAGAACACGCCGCGCTTTTCACCCTGCTGCTGACCCGTCAATATATACGTGAAATTCTCGTGGATGATGCCGCCCTGTGTGGTGACCACCATTTCGGGCTGCCATGAATCCACAGGCTGATAAGAATCGCCCGCGCATTGATGAAGCTCAAAGGTGATCCGTACCCCACCATGCCGCCCATCAAGGCGCACATCCAGCGCGATGGGAAGCATTGCAGCGCGCTTATTCAGCTTCTTGCGGAAATCGCGTGACAATTCGCGCGCAATGCCGCGTGTTTGACGTTCTGCTGCTTTCACGGTCAAGCGGGTGCTGCGCCGCGCCAATCCGTTTAGCTTTTTGACCATGCGCGGTGCGCCGATCACCTGACTGCGCGAGACACGCCCGTACATGTCATATTGATTCAACCGGATGCCGACCACCTGCCAGCCTCCGAGCTTTTGTGCATTCATATCGGTGAGAACTTTACGCGCAGAAAACGTACCGGGATAGCACGGAATCGGGAGCGTGTCGCTTTGCGCGTGCGGCTGCCACAAAGAGCGGCGACCCGCCAGCGAGTTGGGATCAAGATAGGTTGCGGTCGTATAAGGCGGCTGCCAATTCGGGAAAATCGGCGTTTGGCTGAACAAAAGCCGCACGATCATCGTTGCGACCCAGATCAGAATCAGCACAACGAAGAACGCAATCACCACGCCGATCACGATCAGGCGGCTGTTAACCGGGGTTCCGAAAAGTTCGGTATTGCCGCCGCTGAGGACGCTCTGAATAAACCCGTTGATTCCCCCCTGATCGACCGCTTGCGCTTCGGCGTCGATTGCGGGGGCGGTGTCCTCACCGGTGGGCGGCTGCGCCGCCAAATCGGGAATCTGAACACTGATACGAGCGGTATTGTTTTCGACAAAATCGCTGCCTTCAGCTTCGATTTCGCCGATGCCCACGCTCGCGGTAAGCGATACGGTGCGCCCTGCTTGATTAGCAAAAAGATACGTCGGGAATTCGATGCGAACGGTTTGGCTGCCAAATTCGGGAAGCGGCGCAACAATCGCGCTGTCGCCAATCTGCGTTCTCGTCGCATCCAATACGCGCGCGGTTGCTTGAGCTGATGCCGCGCCGCCATCATTCACGACATCAAAGACGACGGCGATACGTGCCCCGCCCTGAGAAAACTCTGTACGGATGCTGCGAACCGCGTAATCCGGTGGGCGTTGAGCCTGTCCGTATACGCTCATGACCGCCGTTACAACGACGATCAGCACAATTCCCAGTCCCCACAAGCGTAAACGTCCGGATGCCTGTTTCATACGCGGCATACTCACTTTGTTCAGCGCCTAGTCTATTTATATATACGGTAACGATACCCTGTAACCCGCCGAATTCCAAATGCGCCTACGGCACGGTGTCTCAACGACTGCCCGCCCACTGCCGCACGTTTTCCCCTCCGCATAAATGAGTCGTATTTACGTCGTTTTTGTGTCGCCAACTGGCTGAGAAGCCACCCCTGCAAATGAGAGCCTGTAGCTGTCGATGGCACACGGCAAACCGCCGTGACAGACCTACAGGAGAACAACCTCATGATGCACAACCACGTTGAAATCCAGCCCGATGGCGGTCCCGGTCCTCAGCTTCCGTGGACAGGCGGCGGCGTTCGCGTCGAAATCGAGCCGGATGGTGGTCCCGGTCCCCAGCTTCCGTGGACGGGTGGCGGCGTTCGCCCCTAACAAGGGGATGAGGCATGCGGAAGGGGTGGGATATTATTCCCGCCCCGCCGCCCTGTGTTGATTGTGCGAATGAACTCGCCTATGTTGTCTTCTTGGTGGCGTGTAGTTCCGGTCCGATTTCGCCTCTTTCCTCAATCCGGCGGCGTGTATCCGTAATCCGATCCAGCAGAACGGCACGATACTCCGGATTTTCGATGGCGTAACTCAATTCTGCCGCCTCTGATAATGCCCACAGCGCTTCATCCCGCTTCCGCTGATGTGCCAACAGAATCGCCAGCTTATAACGAGCATCCGCGACATGATAGTCATCGTGATGCTTGCGGTGTATCTTGACCCCTTGCATGATCTTTTCTTCGGCTTCTTCGTACTTCTTCAGCCATCCCAGTGTGTAGCCAAGATCCACCAGCGCACGCGCTTCCAAATAAGGGATATTGCGCTGAAACATCGGATTGTGCCGATCGGCATTCAGTTGTAGAAGCGCGTGACGATACAGAGCCGCCGCCGCTTCGAACCGATCCGCCATGAGCAGATGACCTGCTTCAACCAAAACGCCGGATGCTGGATGAATGTTTTGCGCGCCGCGCCGGACCCGCTGAAGCCAGAACGCCGAAAATACCAGCTTGCGCGTGCGCTGATACACCGATGCGAGATAGGCGGCAGCGGCATACATCAGATTTTCGTCGCCGTTGATGCGCGCGGCACTGTAAAGCATGCTCGCGTAGCGGAGCGCACGTTTGGTATCGAGACGGTTCACCGCCCAGATCGTCAGAATATGATAAGTCCGCAAAATCAGATGTTCTTCGCCCACATTCGAGACGGCGCGTTCCAAAATTTCGTACCAGTCTTCGCCAATGACACGCTCGTGATCGTACAGCCACACGTTGAAGACATCGAAGAAAGCTTCCATCACATGCCCGACGCTTTCGCTGTTGGCGATGTAGTCTTCCAGCGCGCGGACTTCAGCCTTTGCGAGATTTGGCTGACGCAGAGTCATACACACGAGCAGATATGCTTTGCGGACATCAATATCGCGCTTGATATCCTTCGACTCACTTTGCAGGTACGAGATTTCCGTCTCAAGGGTACGTTGTAAGCCTCTTAAATCGCTGAGAGGCGCAAGCGGCAGATAGTGGCGTACTGCGATTGTCGCTCTTGCGGCGCTGTCCTGTAACTGATCGTAGTGAAGGGAGAACGAGATTAAGTGCGAAATGGCGTCGAGGTTTTCGATGAGGATATCCTCATCCATCCGATCCTCGATTAGGTCACCAAGAACCGCCGCCGCCTCCGAAAATCTCGGCTCCCACCGTTTCCCCTGCTTGCGAAACTTATCGATCCAACCGTTATCCACCATGCGCTTGATCCTTTGCACAACCTCAACTGTGCGACTATCTATTCTTGCAATGTGAGAACACATAACCGGGGGAAAATCAGCGTGCCATCGGGGACACCCTCCACCGGACTGTTCGCCTCAAACGCGGCGCTCATCATCTGGATCGCCGCTTCGCTCACTGCTGCACAAACGCCAAGCAAAACGGTTCCCGGTTTGCTAATCGTGATCGGTTCACTCATCCACATGCCCTGTCGCTGATCAACGGGCGGTGCAAATCCCGCCGTCAGAACAAATCCGACTCCGTCCGCCGCTTCGCTCATGACGAACAGACGATGAGTCGAGCGCAAGTTAAGGTACATACCGCCGACTGTGAACGGCGTTTCAATGCTCACCACAGAACCGCTGACAGGCTGTGTGATGCTGATCAACAGAATGCCCGCGCCGTTGGATAAGCCGATGATCGGAAACGCGCCCCCCGGCGCAGCCTGTGCGCCAGCGTCGAATGCCAGTGCGGCAGGACGCAGCGGCGGCGCACTCGGATCGAGCGGGTATAACAGGGTTTCGGGATAAAACGCGGTGTTATCGAATACATATTTCGCCCAGAACGCCGCGATCGTTGCTAACTGCTGACGGCTCTGTTGAGACTTGATCTGCCGTCCCATCCGCCGAGCCTGTTCGATTACCGCCTGCGCCTGCACGACGAGCGCTTGCAGGTTTTCCCCTTTTTCTACCTGTTCCAGCAGATCATGATGCTGCCGAAAGACATCCTCAATCGTGTAATCCGCCATCTCTTTATCCCTTCTATTCACCCGGCATCAACTGTCCTGCCAGCGCGCGAAGTTGCACCGCAATGTCTTTGAGCGCTTGATCCGCTAAATACGCATGTTTACTCACCACGCTGTCAAAAGTGCGCGCCGCATTTTGCACCGCGCCCGATTCATCGCCTTTCGCAGCGAAGGCAAGCTGAATCGCTTGATCAACGTCTTCCGCCGCGCGCACGAGTTCAACCGCATATGCCGCACCGCTCAAAACGCCATTGCGATCCAGATCGCCGCTTGCTTCTGCTTCCGGGAACAAGCGGCTGTCCAGCACATTCGAGCGAACATAGCCCCATGCGCGCTCGATCCGGTCGAGCATCGCTTTTCCCGGCGGCTGAAATGCCAGATCGCGCACCGGACGAAATGCTGCCGCCGCGCTGTTGATCGCCGCATGAATCGCCGTCCGTTTGTCCAGCCATTGATGCAGCTTTTGAATTTCCGCAGCCGCGCCGCCTGTGAAACTTAGATCCATCCGCTGCACCTCACGGTTGAGATCAATCAATGCTTTATCGCTCACATTCAGGTAGGTGAGGATCGCTCGCCGTAATGCGTGGCTTTCGCGGATCAGTGCGGCTTCATCTTCGGCTTCAAGTGCGCGCTCGATAGCGCGTCCTGCTGCCGCGATTTCGGCAATCCACGCATCCCCGGTGATCGCGCCATCTGACTTTTCGCTGAACGGCGTCACGGTGATCAACGTGGCGGGATCACGCGCCAATGCTTTCATGCGGTCAATCGCGGGGCGGCATGTTGCCCAACCGCGCACCGCAAAGCGAAAATCGGGGGATGCGGCTTCGAGTACGCGCTCAATTTCGATCTCTACCAGCGTAAAACTCGTATCAAGCGATTGCAGATGATCATGGACGCTTTTCCAATTGGCGATTCGCGCATACAGCCCTGCCAGCGCCGCAAACTGATCACGCCCATCCTCAGCGCTCAACGTTTCGAGGATGCGTTCGGTTTGACGGTGCGGAAAATCGATTAGGCGCGCATCCGCGGGACGGAAGAACAGGATCGGGATCGCAAATTCGCGCGCAAGCTCTGCTCCGCGCGTGCCTGATCCGGTTCGGTTAAAAATCGCGATTCGTCCTTCGCGCATTGCCGTATCAATATCTTCACCGCGACCGAGTGCGCGATAAAACCCCTGCGCGAATGCCACCGCCGAACCATCCGTAATCCGTGATGCCATCGCAACCGTGGCGGGAAGATTACCCAGTGCCATCACCTGAGGGGCGATGCCGACCAATGCCGCTGTGGTCGATTGAATGGCAGTATCACAGGCATTGAATACCACTAACCGCAGCGAATCCGCCCCCGCGAGATTGATCGCAAACGTTTCAGCCGAAACGAGTTGAGCATTTCCGTCTGGCTTGGTCAGCGCAAGCAGCGGTGTATCGGAGCGATAATCGCCGTGTCCGATGGTGTGCATCGCTTCAATGTGCTGTTCGCGCAGTGTGCGCCGCAGCACATCCAGCGGCGGATCGCGCAGTTCTTGAATCGACACCACACCCTCTGATTCGAGCGTGCTTAACGCATCACGGATGCGGCGGATTTCGGCGTTGGAATCCAATGGCGGCAGATCGCGCGGTGCAAAGGTGACGATCAACAAATGCAGCGGCGGCGGCGCGATCAACGTGCGAATCGGCTGCCCGCTGACAGGGAGATAACGCGCAATCGAAAGATCACGCGCCAGCGCAAGAAAGCCTTCTGACTCGCGATAAAGCAGTTCAAGCGGAATGCGGCGCATCGCGCGCGGCTCAATTTGAAAACGAAGCCTTGCTCCGTCTCCAACAGCACGCACCGCGCCAATCGCGCCTGTCACAATATCTTGAAGGCGATCATCGAAGGTAAGCGCATTATAAAGTGCCGCGCCAATCGTCTTTGCGTGATCGGCATCGGATACGCCATCGATCGTGACCGGAATAATGATTTCGGCATCGCCCCGCGCAAAACGGTATCCGCTGCTTTCGGGCGTCAGCGGCAGTTCGGCGGGGGATTCCAGCCGACCGTTTGGCGATTCGACTACACGCACCTGAAAGACAGGTGCAGACGCATGACGCGATCCCCCGTTATCGGAAGGAGCGGCGGCGCTGATGAGAAGATCAATGCTTTGCACAACCATGGATAACCGATTTTCAGGGAGAAAAGTAAAAGCGCTAGTGGCGCTTACTCATTGTATCCATGTTTTTCAGAAATTGAGTAAGAGTCTTCCACTAGAAGTCTGTAGGAGAAAAAAGACGAGGAAAAACCAGAAGAAAACGGCACAGAGTTACGCAATTTGCGTTTCTGTGCCGCTTTGTCGATTAACCTTTGACGGATTCGGTTATGATGCGGCGGCAAACTGGTAAATCGTACCGCCGTAATCGACCAGATACAGTTCACCCGCTTCGTCTTCGCCAAACGAACTGATTCCGTAAGGGGTATCCATCAGGATGTCATTCTGCCATGTCATCGACGGATCACGCCATACCGCCCAGATAACACCCGTACCGAAATCGCCATACAGATACACACCTTCCAGATCGGGAATAGTTTCGCCGCGATAGACATAACCACCCGAAACCGAAATGCCCTCACCGTGACTATATTCCGCGATGGGCAGAATCATATCCGCCGGGGCTGCTGCGCCGCTGTATGGATGGCTGCCTTCATAGATGCTCCAGCCATAGTTTTCACCGCCGCCGCTGTCCGCTGCTTGAAAATTAATCTCTTCCCATTGGTTCTGCCCAACATCCCCGATGTAGAGATCGCCGGTTGCGCGGTCAAACGTAAAGCGCCACGGATTCCGCACCCCATACGCCCAGATTTCTTCGCGCGCCCCCTGCACACCGACGAATGGATTATCCGCCGGAACGGTATATAGCTCGGTGCTGACATCAATCCGCAGAATTTTACCGAGCCATGTGTCCAAGTCCTGCCCTGCCGCCAGCGGATCACCCGCTGAGCCACCATCTCCCATTGCGATGTACAGGTAACCATCCGGTCCGAATGCCAGATGTCCGCCGTTGTGATTCGCAAACGGCTGCTGCTGAGTCAGGATCACGCTCACGGGTTCGGGATCAGCGAAACTAGGATCATCGGCGGAACGCGTATAACGCGCTACAACGGTGTTTCCGCCAATATCCGTATAGTTGACGTAGAAGAGTCCGCTTTCCGCGTAATCCGGCGCGAATGCCAAACCGAGCAAGCCGCGTTCGGTATAGCCGCCTGTTTGTGTCGCCTCCGGGCTAACCCGGTCAGAAATATCGAGGAAAGGCGTTGGCTGGCGTTCACCGTCACGGATCAGCCAGATATTTCCACCCTGCTCAACGACATAAAGCCATCCCGTACCGTCTCCTGCATGGGTGACGAGCAGTGGGCGTGTAAAACCGTTTGCCACCTGCGTGAGTGTTATTTTCGCCGCATCAGGGGCGCTGTCGCGTGTTGTAGGAGTGTTATCTTGCGCCGCCGCTGATACCGCCAGCAAGCTGACCGCCAACGATGCAACCCAATACCGAATTTTCATCACGAGAACCCTTTCGCAATCCGAGTGCGTTAGGGGAGGATAGCACACGTTTATAAGCGGAAACTAAGCGGAAAGGCGGCTCATCTCCACTCTATCAGCGTCGATAGAGTGGAGACATTCGCCACTTTACGGTGCAGAGATGCCATCCGGCAGTTCATCTAACCCAACACTTTTGTGCATGAACACCTGATGACTGTCGATCACCTGCTCACCTTGTGCGGGAACGATTGGCGTATAGGTATCATCCGAATGCAGCACCCATGTGTTGACGTTATCGCGCAGTTGAGTCGCCAAGATACGCAGCAGTGAATGCTGGAGTCGTTCATCCATCACCGGAAACACGACTTCGACGCGGTTATAAAGATTGCGCCGCATCAAATCAGCACTGCC